>CAYPSX010000176.1:0-8440 GCA_964413185.1 uncultured Bacteroidales bacterium | reverse complement strand
AAATTATGAACTATTACACAGAAAAAATAATTCAAGCTGATTTCGATACAGCTATCGAAAAAGTTCAGGAATCATTGAAAGAACAAGGTTTTGGTGTACTTTCCGAAATTAAAATCAACGAGAAACTGGATGAAAAACTCGGTATCGATTTTAGAAAATATACGATATTGGGTGCTTGTAATCCTCCTTTGGCACATAAGGCTCTTCAAGCTGAAGATAAAATCGGGACACTGCTTCCGTGCAATGTTATTGTTCAAGATGTCGGGGATGGGAAGGTCGAAGTTGCAGCGGTTGATCCGGTTGCTTCAATGCACGTAGTTGAAAACGATAAGCTTAAGGATATTGCCAAAGAGGTTAAGGTGAAATTGGATTTGGCTATTACGAATCTCTAATTTTGAAAGGATAGAAAAATGGGTTGAGGAATTTTGCTTAAAACAAATTTGTCAAGCCCGAGTTGGTCTTTTTTGACACAATAGATACTGGATAATGGACACAAATTTGCTTTTGTGTCCATTGTTTTTTTTCGAGGCTTTGCAGCGCAGGTTATCGTGCGATGTAATTTGTAATTGGTGGTTGTTTTATGGTATTATTTGATTAAATTGCGAAATCCTAACCGAAAAATAATCACTATGACACCAGATCCTTCCTACTTGCTGGAGAAAACAGAAATTTCTCTTCCGTTAATTGCTTTTTATGATGCGCCAAATCCAGAATCTTTTGCTCCAACAATAGAACCTCCGAAAAAAGGGCATGCCTGTATGTATGCTTTTTATAAGAAATGGCTTGAGGGGAAAACTGTTGTGCTTACAAAGGATAATTTTGGCTGTGGCGGTGCATCTCATCATTTGTTTAATCAGCCGCAACAATCTCACGAAGATTTTATTCGGTTTCTCGCTGATGATGAGGGGTTGAAGGCTAATCATGAGCTGATGGATGATTGGATACGCGAATCACAGGAGTATTCGCCTCAAAATGAGTACTTGCTTTTTGGGCCGCTGAAAAATGAGCTGTACAATTATGCCAAAACGATTACTTTTTTGGTGAATCCGGATCAGTTGAGTATGCTGATGATTGGCGCTCAGTTTTATGCCACAAGGTATGATCCTGATCCGGTTATTGCTCCGTTTGGGTCAGGTTGCATGCAGGTTTCATCGGTTTTTGATGATCTTGAAATACCGCAAGCGGTTATTGGTGCTACGGATATGGCTATGCGTCAGTATTTGCCGCCCGAAATTTTGGCTTTTGTGGTAACTAAACCTATGTTTGAACGGCTTTGCAGAATTGACAGGGACAGTTTTCTTGAGAAAGGGTTTATTACACAACTGAAAAAAGTTCGAAAGCAAAGTGCAGAATAGTAATAATAAGCGAAATAACTTATAAATGGGCATTATAAGCGAAATAACTTATAAAAACAGTTTTGTAATGATTATGCCCGGCAGAATGGCAAGCCCGAAACTTAGCAGTGTTCCGGTTAGCACATACTCATTTTTCTGATTATCAGAGAATCGAAGTATGGATTTTCCTGTAATAATAAAGGCGATGGCAATATATTGTCCCATAAGTACAAGTGCCAGGGCTAAAAAACGTTCCATTATTCCAATTAGTCGTCCGGCATTGGGCAGGTCGATGCTGGTTTCTTCGTTGTTTTTTCCGTTTTCAGGAATTGATACGCCAAAATATATCAGTATATGTTTTATGAATATGTTTGCAGGTTTTGCGCAAAAAATAAAGGCACTGACAATCACGGTTGTTTCCAATGAGAATTCAATGAGGTAATTAATTCCAAATAGGTTGTTATGTCCCCAACAAATAATCAGTATTACGATCACGTGGAACAATTGATCCCAAAAGAAATATCGGGCTGTGTTTTTGTCGTCATTTTTCCGAATAAGAATCGATGATTTGGCTACATCAATAAAGAAATGGACTATGCCAATTACAAATGCTCCAATAATGAATTGCCAGTCAAAAGATAAGATGTATGCACATAAAAATACGATTAAGGCATGGGCATAATGCGTTTTTGAGATTGCTTTTTTGCCCTTTTGTTGTGACCATTTGTGGGGTTGAAATATAAAATCGGCTAGTAGATGTGCAATTAGCTGTAAGACAAATAGTTTAATCATGACTCAAAGTATTTTTCAAAATAATTAACTGTTTTTTCTATGGAAGACCAACCTGCTGCTGTTGAGTGTTGGCTAATTGCCGATTGGTTTTTGTTCAGTTTTGTTGCAATTTCTTTTTCTGATAATCCGAGTAGTTTGTAGTAGACTACTTCGCATTGTTTTCCTGAATTTCTGGCGATAATTGTGTCTAATAGTGAGAATATTGTGTCAAATTGCATTTGTATTGCTTCTTCGGGGCTCCGGAAATACATGGTTTTTTTGATAACAATTTTTTTCTTGTTGGCTGTGCTTAACCGGTCTATTGTTCTTCCCGACATGTAAATGGCTTCGCCATCCAGAACGCCGTTAAATTCTCCTAAATGTTTCATGGGGGCTATGGCAACGGCTACTCTCATGCCATGTTCTTTGAAGTATTGAAATGGGCGTGATCTTCTTACTCCGGTTTTCAGGCTAATTGATTTTATGAGGGTTTTAAATAGCAGTGCTATTCTGAGGGCAGGCTGTGGTGTGTTGAGTGCACATTCGATATAGTCTCCTTGAATGAGTCTTCCGAAAAATCCGTTTATTCTGTATTTTTTTTGCAGCTCTTCGAGCAGTGTGTTTACATGGTCGTTTATTGCAAATTTTTCTTCATCTTCCAGCGATGTGAAAGCTATGATGTCTCCTGAAATGGCTGCATTAGTCATAGGAATGCAATTTTAGCTTAATAGCTTATAAATAGTATTTATTAGCAAATTTACTAATTTTTTATTTGAGTTGCAATTTTTTTTCTAATAAGAGGTCGATTTTCTCTAAATTTGTTTCTTTTTTATGATCTTTATGGGTATTGATATTTACAATATAGAATCTGTTGGGAGTACCAATAGTTATGCGAAGGTGGCCGGGGTGTACCGCGAGGGTTGTGTTGTTCTTGCTGATGTTCAGACGGGAGGACGGGGGTTGGGGTCTAATTTATGGGAGAGTGCAGGGGGTGAGAATGTTACGGGAAGTATTGTGCTTACGCCAACTTTTTTGAGTCCTGCTGAGAGTTTCCTGGTTTCTATGGCTGTTTCTGTTGGTATTATGCGGTTTCTTCAGGATTTTACGCCTTGTGCGAAAATTAAATGGCCTAACGATGTTTATGTGGGTAATTATAAGTTGGCGGGTATTCTTATTGAGAATGAATTTACGTCTTGTTCTGTTGTCCGAAGTATTGCGGGTATTGGTATGAATATTAATCAGCGTGTGTTTGAGCAGGCTCCCAATCCTGTTTCACTGTGCCAGATTATCGGGCAAAATATGAATTTGAAACGTGTAGCCCACGCGTTGTTTTCTGCGGTTTATTCAAGTTACAGGGGGCTCAAAAAATATCCGAATCAAATTGTTGAGCAATACCATGCTCATCTTATGGGCATTGGGCAAAGGCTGCTTTTTCAGGATGAGGTGGGTGTTTTTCATGGAACGATAAAAAATGTTGCTCACGATGGCAAAATTTCTATCGAGGATGAAAATGGCAAGTTGCGCGGTTATTACTTTAAGGAAGTGCAATTTTTGCTGTCAGAATGAGCATTGCAAAAGTCGGCTTCCTGTTGTTGTAATATTGATCTACAAACAAATAACTCAATCGGTTATTGTGATTTTGGCAATGTCTCCTTTGTTTGATGTGAGTAATTCTTTTGTGTAAATTGAAAAGTGATATTGATATTTTCCGGGCTCTTTTATCGGCGGAAGAGCAATGGTTTTCGAAAGGGTGTCATTTGCCGGTAGGGCTTGGAGCTTAAATTTCTTTTTCAAATCTCCCCTGTCGACTAGTTTATTTCCTTTATACAACCTAAAAACCAATTGGGATGGCATTTTAGGATTAGCTTCAAAATTTAGTTTTTTTGTTGTTTTGTTAATGAGTTGAATGTTGACTTGAACAGAATCGTTTGTCGTTGCTTTGTTTTTTGTGGCTTCTGCCTGTATTTCAACATTATTATTATAGGAGCGGAAATTGGAAATTACTTTGTAGCCAAATTTTCCCCGGGCTTTTGTTTCAATAAAGCCATCTGGTTTTGGACCGTCAATTATTAAAACGGTTTTGCCTTGTAGTGAATCTTCATAATTCCACATATCATACTGGGTTATGTGGCTTGTGCAGTGTGTGTGCGTAGTTGCGGTTTCTCCGGTGTAAAAAGAATATTTCGATGGCAGCTGATAGGAGTTTCTAAAGAAAACAGGTTTCCCATTGGCTTTTTCTGCGATTTTCTCTGCCCAGGTATCCCAGTTGAAGAACTGGTTTTTTATGTTGAAATGTTTCGGAAGTATATCTGTTGCCAGTACTATTCGTAATAGAACGAAAATGCCGATGCTTATGTAAGCCAGTGTGTAAATTATTTTTTTCCAATATTTGTTTTTTTCAATTCTGGGAACTGATAAAACGATGATTGGGATGTACGCAATTACCAGCCATTGTGCCTGAACATGTCCGCGAAATGTCATTAAAAAGAAAAAGGCAAAGAAAAATATCATTACGGCTTTTAGCGACTTTCTGAATGTGTCTTTAGCTTGGGCTGTAAAGGCAAAATATAGTATAAAAATACCTGTCAACGGCCCGGAAACTAAAAGCTGACTGTAAAGGTAATTCAGTGTGTAGTAGCTAAAGTTATATGTACTCGATGCCCTTTCTATCAAATGATACGAGAATGTTGGTAAGCCATGTTCCCATTGCCAGTACAAATGAGGAAATATTAACAATAGAAATACGCCCATGATTATATAGAACGATCTTCTTTTGAAGAATGATAAGTTCGCAAATACTAATACCATTATGAGCAAGCCGGCATGGTATTTACTATAAATCATTGCAGCTGCCAATACGCCAAGTATCAAAGCTGTTTTGATTGAGTCTTTGTCGAGGTACTTCTTGTAATAAAAGATAAATAACGCACTGAAGAATACCAAGGGGATATCCGGTGTGGCAATGAATCCGGCGAAATTTGCACTTACGATTAATATTGAGAATACTGTTACGTAGAAAAACGGTATGTTAATATAGTTTTTTGGCAGGCATTTGTAAACAAAAAATAGTGTTCCACCGCCCATCAACACAAAGAAAAATCGTACGCCAAGCTCATTCGAAAAAAGTGCATAACCAAGTTTAATTAATAGTGCAACCATGGGCGGATGATCAAAATATCCAAAATCCAGATGTTTCGAATACATCCAATAGTAAGCCTCATCGTGAGCCAGTTCCATGAATAATGATTGCAGTAAATTGGCTATTATCCACAATCCGATAAAGAAAATATGCCCGTATTTGCGATGATTAATTATATAACTTAGAGACTTAAGCATAAGTGTAATTTAAGTGGTACAAAATAGTGTTGTTTTTATTTGGCTAAACACCGGAACAAAATATTGTGCGGGCAAAAATAAACAAATTATCCAGTTTTTCTCTTGCTCTAAACTTTTTTCAATGTAATTGATTTGATTTGAACAGGCCAAAAAATCATGTATTTTTGTTGACAGAATTTCCTGATAAAACAGACAGTTGCAGGTAAATTAATAAATATACAGATGAGGAAAATCGCACTCTTTCTTGCTTTCTTGCCAATCAGCTGGTTAGCCCACTCCCAGGTAATTGATTTCCGTTACCACGGGTTTTTAGATAATCGCGAATATTTTAATGAATTTATTGCGCCACAAACAATTTTTGGTAACAGAGCCTCTGCTGCATTGGGATTTCAGTTCGACAGCATAAATGCAGTATATGTTGGTGGGTCGTATTTGTACGAGTTTGGTAGCAAGGGAGACCTGGTAGCGCCGGACTTAACACTGTATTACGAATACAACCAAAGACCGTTTCGATTCTATTTTGGATCATTTCCCCGACACGATAAAATTTTGCATCCCAAAGTACTCATGACCGATACGCTGTATTATTTTCGCCCCAATGTTGAAGGAACTTTTCTTGAAGTTGCAGGTGGCTGGGGGCATCAAAATGTATGGATCGATTGGCTTAGCCGACAGTCGTTAACCAAAGAAGAAATATTTCTTGTAGGATATTCCGGGAACCTGAATTTTAAACCCGGTTATTTGAAATCATATTTTATTATGCAACATATTGCCGGAACCGCCAATCCTGACGAACCGCATAATTTAAGGGATAATGGAGGGGCGGTGCTTTCTCTGGGAGCAGATTTATCTTCATATTTATTTTTCGATAAGTTTTCAATAGATGCAGGCGGTGCATATAGTTATGATCAATTGAGAGGGGTTTACGATCTGAAGCATTATTTCGGTTTTATTGGAAACCTGAAAGCAGAATATAAAATATTGGGTCTGGAATATACTTTTTACCGGGGAGAAGGGCAGGTTCAAACCATTGGGGATAGTTTTTACAAGTCGAAAAAGTATATGCGACTGGATGGCTATATAGTGCCTTACAGAAATCAAAATATGTTTATTCGCGCTCAGTTTGGTTTTCACTTTTTGCCTGGGCTAATTGACTTTTCCCAGCAACTAACAGTTGTCTATTTGATAGATGACCACAAAATAGATTGGCGAAATTTCATTAAGAAATAGTTTGTTGCATGGCAACCTAACAGAATAATATAACTATTTTTGCGCATATTTTTTTCAATGCAAATAGTTCGTAGGACATTAGAAATATGTTATGTGGGGTATAATTGTAAAATTTTTCAAGTTTGGTTTGGTTGGCTTTAGTGGGCTGATCATTGATTTCTCCATAACGTATTTGCTAAAAGAAAAAGCAAAGATTCATAAATATGTCGCCAATAGTATTGGTTTTGCAGCTGCAGCCACCAATAATTATATTTTAAACCGCATTTGGACATTTGCCTCCCGCGATCCGGAAGTAATGACCCAGTATTTTAAGTTTGTAACTGTCTCTATTACAGGGCTTATTCTGAATAACTTTGTAATTTGGCTGTTGTCAGACAAAGTTTTTAAACTCAACTTTTACATAGCGAAAGGAATAGCTGTAATGGTCGTATTCATTTGGAATTTTACCATGAACTACCTTTTTACTTTCGCGGAGTAAATATCTTCACTGATTGGTTCGTACTAAATTTTGCCGTTGTGATTATATGTGGAGGTTATTAAATCTCGATAACTTAAAATTAAGCTGCTACGCTATCCGTATACTATCTGCCTATCGAAGATATTTGAAATTATAGAAGGTATTGTTCCTAACAGGTGCCGAGTTGTGTTCTGATTTTCCTTCAAAAAATTATCAGCAAAATCAGCGTTCTGTTATTTTTGAGGGAGTTTGTGTTATTGCGTTTTTAAAAATTACCTGATGCTTTGCGAAATATTAGGCAAAAACAGTTTCTATATTAATTCACAACTTTTTCAACAGATCCCAATTTAGCGTTGCCTCGAATTTAGAATCTCTAAGTGCAAAAGCGGACAAATGGTTTTACCCAATGTCCGCTTAATATTTTCTAAGTTTTTCTCTAATAGTTTAGAAATACATGTGTACTGAGAGCATGCCAATCGGTGAATTGTCCAATATGAAACTACTCCCTCCGGCGGTTTTAATTTTGAGTTTGTTCTCCTGTTAAATACATTCTTTGTATTAAATTTGAAAGAACCTATTTGATATTTTAGGGGAAGATGTAGATACTGTAACAGAGTTTTTCGTAAATAAAATGCTTAAAAGCCATAAACAATACGATAGAATAAATTTTCTGACAGCCAGGCGGTTAATTCCTAAGTTGGCAAAGCTGATGTTTGTAAAATGAAACCAAAAAAAAGCACCAACATTTCTGTCAGTGCTTTTTGCTCCCCCTTTAGAGAGCATATTTACAAATATTATAATGAAGATGCCATGGTGTTTGTGAAAAAGGACAGCACGATGGCGAAAGCCAACGTTCCCCGCATAGCGCCTTTATGGCGCCGGGCGGATAGAAAACCGCCCGGACACATAGACCGCCGAATGAATCGTACCGGAAAAACTCCGGAATATTGCAGGTTTTTGGTAAATGTTTAAAGCGTATTGTAAGATAATTATGTAAGTATTGTTTTTATTGAAAGAGATTGTTATCTTTCGTAATAATTATAAAAGCGTTTTCATAAACGCTTACGAAAAACAGATAACCGAACATGAAACGTTCGCTTATCTCCGGAATTTATGGCGGCTATAAGGTATTAATAGCTTATAGCTGGTAGTTACAAGCAAGCCGAAGAAACAATCAACGATACGATGAAACATGAAATTTTTGCTGCATAAAGACAAAGAGAAAAATGGAAAAGCCAGCCCACAAAAGCAAGAGTGTGGCTGCCCTTCCCTGCAACCGTCCCTTCGCAGCCACACACATGCTTTTTTTGCC
>CAYPSX010000175.1:0-8444 GCA_964413185.1 uncultured Bacteroidales bacterium | reverse complement strand
GAAAATGTAGTATGGTATTGTTAACTTAGCCATTTTTTATTCAATATACTTTACTTTTTTCCAGTTCATAAAAAGTGCAAATAACTTAATCCTTACAAAAACATAACGTCTTACATTGAGCTTGCCGAAATGCAGATATCGGACATTATGGACAAACACTATTTAAACAAAGGTATGGTTTTTATATTCCACACATGCGTATACAATTTATTTGGTAACAATTTAGCCTTCTATTTTTTGTCTTATTCCCGGCATTGCTTAAATTTATCCCTGCTTGATTACAAAAATGCAAGCATTAAAAATGAGAAACCATCAGTAACTTTTTTTGGCATAAGTTTATGTCGTATTTTATAGTTAATTTAGTTATTGTATCGTAAAAAAATATTATGCGCACCTTCATCATCATAATTATTGTATTATTAACAAATGGATTATTTGCTCAGGATGATCGAAGTGTATTCTTTCGCAAAGAAATCATTTATCAACCTCAGATTAGTACAAACGGATATGGTTTAGGATATATTTCTGCAAAGAAACGGACAATAGAAAAATATATTTACTGGAAAATAAATCTGTGCGAGATAAAACACAGAAAAGAAATAAAAGGAGTTAACCCAAGATACCCTTCGCAAAGCGAGTTCGTATTTGGTAAAGTAAACCATGCATATCCAATAAGTTTCAACTATGGAATGCAAAAAAAAATGGTGCTGAAAAACAATAAGAAAGCGATAGGTATACGATATTTTTACGGTGCAGGCCCTATGATTGCCCTTATGAAACCCGTTTATTATCAAATCGAATTAGTCTATTCGCAAGATAGCAGCAGTGTTTTTATCGATCAATTCGACCCTGAATTTCATAACGTAAATAATATAAAGGAACGTTCCGGTTGGTTTAAAGGGATAAATGAAATAGGCGCATCACCGGGCATCTCGATGGAAGCAGGTGCAATGGTCGATTTCTCCAAAAAACCCGGAAGAATTCAGGGGGTTAGCCTGAGTGCCGGACTGTACTTTTTTATACTCCCTGCCGAGGTGCTGGCCGGTGAACCAAACAGACGGTTTTATTTTGGGTTTAATCTTGGATATGTTTGGGGTACGATAAAAGACTATAAAAATCAAACTAAACCAGAGCCTGAACATAAAGGATGGGGTATGTTAAAAAAATATTAACGTTTTCTTTTCAGATTTTTTAAATTAGTAAAATAATTCCTATCTTGCCACTTTAATTATTGCAAATCAAAGTTATTAAATTATAAAGTTTATGAGAACCAAACATTTACTATTGTTTTTTGCAGTCTTGGTTGCAGGCGGCTTTACCGCTGTTAACACAATTTCGACAGACGGGTATCAAAACACCGGTTCAGAAAATAAGTCAGGCATAACTCAGGACTTTAAGTCCGCACAAAAAGAGATGACCGACTCAGGATTTTATTTTGATGTAGCTGTATTACAGGATATCAGACAAAATTTAAAGAATGAAGTAACCTCACAAGTTGGGGATAACTTAAATTGGAAATCTGTCGGTCCCAATAATGTTGCAGGTCGAATTAGGGCAATTGTGGTTGACAAAACTGCTGAAGAACATAATGTTCTTTATGCAGGATCAGCAACAGGCGGTATTTTTAAATCAAATACCAATGGTCAGTATTGGGAGCAGGTCAATATAGACTACGATGCAGGTGTAATGGCTATCACATCAATGGTTCAGGCCAACGATGGTACCATTTACGCTACTACCGGTGAAGTTTTTGACTCAATAGTTGTAAGTAAAATGAAACCTTCATTTTACCCCGGCGTAGGCGTACTAAAAAAAGCTCCGGGTTCCGATTCATTCCAGCTAATGACAACTACAGATCCTATTGAAAATGGCGATTTTTTTGGAATAACCCAAATTGCATTAGACCCAGGGAATAATCAAAACATGTATCTTTCTACATGGAAAGGTCTCTACAAATCAACAAACGCAGGTAGTACATGGGATAAGGTTACTGCCTTGCCATCCAGCTATGTTTCAGATATTCAGATCAATGAAAATGGTGTAGTAGTGGCTTCTGCACAAGGTAAAGTATATGTAAATAGCGGAACTGGTTTTGTAGATGTATCAGGCCATGCTGCCAATATGATTGATTCAGGCGGTGTTCGCTACGAATTTGCATTTGCACCAACAAACCCCGATTACCTTTATGCAATTGCAGCAGGTGAAGATGAAAGACTGCTGGGCGTGTATCGTTCAACCTCTGCTGGTGCTCCGGAAACATGGGAGAAAATCGCCATTGGAGGCAGCGATGAATTTAGCATTTTCAGAGAGACTAAAACCATTAGAAATAGTTCATATGTAACATACAACGGTATCGATGCTATGATGCTTACCGTTGATGACGAGGATGAGAATTATGTATACATCGGAGGCTCCACCTTGTGGGCCGGATATAAAGTTGAAGGTGTTACACCTTATCAATGGACACAAAAATCTTATAATACCCTTCCTGAATATCACCCGTTATTTTTAACCGCCAATATTCATACTATGGTAGCACACCCTGAAGGTGATGTTTACTACATCGGTTGTGATGGCGGAGTTTTTAGATATGAAGATGGTGTTGGTTCAGCAAGACTTAACTCTTACTTAAATACGGGTCAGTTTTATGATGTTTCAATCGGCCCTAATGGCTCAATAATTGGAGGCGCACAAGACAATGGTATATTTTTAAATCGTTTCGACGGGCCGGGTTCACAAAAGTTCTTTGGAACAAAAATATTAGAACCAGATGTAGATGCGCCTGGCAACGCTACGCACGGTTTTCGAAGTGTAATCTCTCAGGTAAATCCGGAAATATTTTTGTACGAACATAGTCATGCAAGACTTAGAAGAACACTTGATAACGGTAAAAGTATAAAGGCAATTTACGATACTATTGTTTCTGAGAAAAAAAACTGGTCATGGGCTGTTGAAAATGCCCCTATGGCTATGTGGGAATCAGAAGACTACGAATTTGGGTACGATACCTATACTTACAAAGTCTACGAAACACTGATTCCTCCAACAGAAGATACAGTTGAAAGTAGGAATATTGCAGGTATTCCAATTTATTTGCCTGTTGAAGATACCATTTATAAAGACAGTATTGTGTCTTACGAAGACCCATACAAATCTATTTTCGCTATAGGTGTTAAAGGCCAAATTTGGTTAACACATAAAGCTACCAGCAATCTTCAAATGTTTAACTGGGATTGGATCGATGTCTTCCATGCTTATGAAATGTATGATGCATTTAGCACACGATACCTTAATGCCACAGTTGAAGATCTTGTTTTCTCAGCCGACGGACACCATCTATATGTTACTGTGGGTATTGAAACAGACACTGTTACTAAAACAGAGTTTTATCGATTAGACAGCCTTCATACAGTAATGAACAATGCAAGATATGCATGGTCGCTGGCAAATCAGCCTATGTATCCGGATACTATTCCTAACGATATAGTACTGGGGTATACCCAAAAACTTGGTCAGTTATACACACGCGAAGGATCATCAGTCGCTATCGACCCGAATAATAAAGGTACACTTGTTGTTACCCTGCTCAATTATGACGATGAAGATAAAGTATATTTGTGTGAGAACGCCAATACTACAGAAAGCGAAGTATTCAGCGAAAACTTCGAATCAATTCAATCTAATCTTCCAAAGATCGCTGTATTTGACGGATTGGTTAATGTAAATTCTGATGATAATAAAAAACAATTGATGCTGGGTACCGAAGCAGGAATATGGAGTACCGACGATTACACGGCCAATAACCCACTGTGGAAATACAATAGCACCGGAATGGGACCAGTTCCTGTAACTTCCATCAAGCAGCAGACCTATAATTACGATGATTATTCTAAAGTGAATAACTATGGAATAATATATGCCAGCACATTTGGCGGAGGAATTTATATCGATTCTACGTATTATGTGCCACGTACAGAAAACTCTAACCCGGAAACCCCATCTACAGTAACCTCGACAAATACTTTTGGAGCGTCAGTATATCCAAACCCTGTTAAAAATAGAATGACAGTGGAATTTTTGACTGTTGATGAGAAAAGCAGCATTACGGTTCGCATTATTGACCTGACCGGTCAGGTGCTGTACACAGAAAATATTGGACAATATTCACAAGGAAATTACACTTACGATATTCAAGCTCAGAATCTCGAAATGGGTATTTATCTCGTCGAAATATCAAACGGCAGAGAGTCTGAAATCGTGAAAGTTGTAAAGAATTAAAAAAAGATATTAAATTTTAAGGGAGGTGCTAAACTGCCTCCCTTTTTTTGTGTTATACACATACAATGTTTAACCTTAAAAACTCAAACTATGGATAAAATTAAAGTTGGTATTAATGGTTTTGGAAGAATCGGGCGTAATGTATTCAAGCTCATGCTCGATCGCGATAAGTTCGAAGTGGTTGGAATAAACGACCTTACCGACACGAAAACGCTTGCTCATTTACTTAAATACGACTCTACACAAGGCATTTTTAATGGCGATGTTTCTTATGATGACAATGCCATTATTGTTAATGGACATGCAGTAACAGTTACTTCCGAAAAAAGCCCTGCAAATATTAAATGGTCGAAAACACCAGACCTTGTTGTTGAATCAACCGGAATTTTCCGTAAAAAAGAAAGCGAAAAAGGCGGATATGGCGACCATTTAAAAACAGGTGCCAAAAAAGTAATTCTTACGGTTCCCGCACAAGACCAAATTGACCGTATGATTGTTCTTGGCGTCAATGATGATGATCTGCAAGCCGGCGATGAATGTGTTTCTAATGCCTCATGTACTACAAATTGCTTAGCCCCAGTTGCTAAGGTGCTTGAAGATTCGTTTGGAATTGAAAAAGGATACATGAACACAATTCACAGCTACACAAACGATCAAATGATTCTTGATGCCCCCCATAAAGACTTGCGGAGAGCACGGTCTGCAGCTTTATCGCAAATTCCCACAACCACAGGAGCTGCCAAAGCTGTAGGAAAAGTAATTCCATCGTTGAAAGGAAAAATGGACGGAATGGCTGTACGCGTTCCCACACCTACTGGTTCAATGGTAGATTTTACCGTTGTGCTTAAAAAAGAAGTTACCAAAGAGGAAGTCAATGCTGCAATGAAAGCCGCAGCCGAAGGTCCAATGAAAGGTATACTTCAGTATCAGGAAGACCCAATCGTTTCATGCGATGTGATTCATAACGAGCATTCTTCAATTTTCGATTCAGATCTCACTATGACAAATGGAAATATGATTAAGGTTATTTCATGGTATGATAATGAATGGGGTTATTCTGCACGCGTTGTAGACCTTGGGGAAAAACTATTTTAAAACAGACAATTTTTAGTCAAATTTCTCAAATAAATTAATATTTACTTTTAAGGAGTTGTCTCTGGAGAAAGATAAGAAGTTTGAAATTGGTGAAAAAATGCTTATGCAATATTTACTAATTTCAAGTGACTAAACCTGTTCCGGGACAACTCTTTTTTAATAATAGAATAATATGCAAAACTGGTTTGAATGTAAAGTAAAATACGATAAAGTAGATGAGTATGGAAAAGAAAAGCCTCATTCAGAATCTTATGTAATTGATGCCTTATCGTTTACCGAAGCCGAAAGCAGGTTGACAAAAATGGTAGAAGGCGAAATACCACCTGAATTTACTATTGCCGGTATCACTAAAGCCAGGTTAACCGAGATTTATCCGCAGGAAGATGCCGATTATTGGTACAAAAGCAAGGTTATTTTTAAAGATATTGACGAAAAATCCGGAAAAGAAAAAAGTATTCAAAATCAAATATTAGTAGCCGGCGATAACTTTCAGGATGCGTTGGCGCATCTCGAAAAAAACCTGGAGCCGGTATTGGTTCCCTGGGAAATACATCAGTTATCCCTTACAAAAATTGTCGATGTACTTCCATACAGCGTAGAAGAAAATGACGAAACAGCTCAAACGTTGAGTTCTGAAGATGAGAGTTATATTAGCTCATCAGATACAACCGAAGAAACCGAACAATAGTTTTCCTGGTCATAATGCCGGGTTTTAGAAGAGTCACAATCTTTCCGGTGGAATTATGTAAAAAAGTATCTAAAGAATACAGGAAAATATTTAAAAGTTAGTAAAAATCGTCGGGGAGATATTTCCTGGCGATTTTTACATGAATACAGTTAATATTTTATAATTTTGAATCAATGATATAAAAATATTATGGATCGAATAGCTGTTTTTCCCGGATCTTTTGATCCCATAACCCGTGGACATGAGTCAGTTGTGCAAAGGGCTGCTAAATTGTTCGACAAAATCATAATCGCCGTTGGTACCAATGCCAATAAAGCCGGATTTTTTCCGTTAGAAAAAAGACTGGAATGGATAAAAACAACCTTTAAGCATTTGGATAATATCGAAGTGCAAAATTATGAAGGACTTACAACCGATTTTTGTGAGGAGGTCGGAGCACAGTTTCTGCTCCGTGGTATACGCACTGGAGCAGACTTTGAGTACGAACGAAGTATTGCCCAAATGAACAAAGCAATGATGCAAAACATCGAAACAGTTTTTATTCTTACTACACCTGAATTAACACCAATTTCATCAACAATTCTAAGAGATATTTATAAGCATGGAGGCGACATTAAACCATTTATTCCGAAGGCAATACATATTGATTCTTAGTTTTTTGCTGGCATTTATCGCGGTTTCCGGGCAAGATACCGTGAAAATATTCGGACAAAGGGCCGACTGGGCGAATAAACCACTCGAAGTGTGGTACTATGCTGATTACATATCCAAAATACACACAGAAGTAGCAAACATTAACGCCTCTGATAGCGGCAGCTTCGTTGTTGCCTTTCCGCTGGCAGATACACGTCAGGTATTCATCCAAAGTGGAGGGATTGAGGGTACATTATTCACCGAGCCCGGACATGAATATGAACTTAATTTGCCAAAGTACCGGCAGATGAACAAAGTTGACAGCCTTAATCCTTTTTATCAACCTTATAAAATATATTTCGGACTCAATAACAGCTATGCCACTGAACTGAACCACCTGCTCGCTGAATTTGACGCCTTTTACAATGAATATCTGGCTGCCAATTTCAACCAAATAAGAAGATTTGGCCGCAAAAGTGATGTAGATTCCATGATTGTACTTATGGATTCCTTGTTCGAAAAAGCTGAAAAAAATGCATATTTTAAGGCCTATAAAAAATACAAAATTGCAGCGTTGCGCCGGATTGCTTATATCCATGATGATAACTACATAATTCGGGATTATTACATGAATGAGCCCGTGTTATATACCAATACCGCGTATTTTGAATTGTTTAATAAAATGTTTAATAATTACCTTGAGTATTATTCTGCAACAGGCGACGGACAGGGTATTGCTTTTGATATTGTGCGCGCCAAAAGCTATCAAAGATCAATGAAAACCCTGGCCAATAACCTTGCACTGCGCAACGATACGTTGCGTGAATTGGTTTTAATGAAAGGCCTCAATGACGCGCTGTACAAAAACACATTCCCAAAGTCCAGCCTTTTTCAAACACTCGATTCTGTACGCATTCAAACAATAACCCCCCGCCATGCAAAAATCGCAGAACGAATTGTAGAAAAAGCACGAAAACTGCGCTCCGGATTTCCACCGCCCGAATTTACCATAGAAATGGGCGATACACTCGAATATCAAGTCCCACAAAAGGGAAAAAAGTTCATCTTGCTAAATTTCATTAATACTGAAAGCTTTGCGGTGCAAAAAACACTTCCACAATTGAAAAATTTAAAAGAAAAGCACGAAAAGGTTTTAGATATTGTAAGTGTCAATGTAGGTGGCTCGTACACAAAAGCCCGCAAGTTTTTTAATTCAAATGATTATAACTGGTTGTTGCTCGATGGAAGTGGCTTAGATAAAGTGCTCGATAATTATAATGTTAAAGCTTATCCAACGTATTTTTTGATATCGCCGGAAGGAAATTTAGCACTTAACCCAACACCCGGCCCCGATAATCATTTTGAATGGTATTTTTTCAAGATACTGAAAAACCGCGAACGTGAGAATTATCGCAGGCGCTAAGCTTCGTTTATGTTCGTTAAGATACATCCTTTACAAAAGTTAAAGATTAGGGTTTACATGTAAGAACCTTCAAATCTTCCACAAAGCCAAAATTTTATTTTACAAATGTGCATTATTATGCGAAATGAAATTTTTGGCGCGCTAAATTGGAAACTCGAAACTTCGCAACACACGTGCGCCCTCCTGTTTTGTGCACCACATCGACGCCCAAAAATCCGGCTACTGAAAATCAGCAAGTTACATGTGAGATTTTTATGTTTTGGGTCATGCGGATCCATTTTTAGGGTATATTTGTTCGAAGAAAAAGAATCTTTACAGTTTAATTTT
>CAYPSX010000174.1:0-8451 GCA_964413185.1 uncultured Bacteroidales bacterium | reverse complement strand
GTCCAATTTAATTATTTCAGAATTTGGGCTAAAGCCCGCAAACGTTTCCCAAAAATTACCCGGCCATGAATGACCGGGCTATTGATCGTTTTCAATGTAATGGATCGTGGATTTTAGATATTAGATGTTAGATGATGAAACATAAATAATTGGCCATTCGCCGATGACAGCTTTACATTTCTGAATTTTTGTCGCGTAGCAGCGGTTTCCAGCACCCAAATCCGGAGGATTTGCACGTTTATAGCCATTGGGAGCGAACGGGTAACGACTCCGGCAGGAGTCGAACCTTTATAAACAAACTCACGCCGTAACTTTATTCATTACCTGTTGCCAACTATCCGGTAAATAATCACATATTCCCCTACCCGGCTTTGTTGTGGGCCATCGCCCTCGCAAATATCCCAATTGCCTTCACGAAATTCAACTTCGAGCGTGAGTGTTTTAATTTCACTGTCAATTGCTGCAAGTTGCCGCTCCAGGTCTTTCCGGGTGATGCTGCTTTCGCAGAATTTGATGTAGTAATCCTGCACCGACTGCCTTACGTAGTACTCGCCAAAGTCCATCTCCTCGCCATTCTTCTGCACAAAATTTTTCACGACAACTGGCGCATTAATTACCTGTTTGCCATTGAATATTTCTTGCGTTTTCTTCTCTTGTGCTGCAACGGAAAGCATTACAGTTACCAGAATAAAAAGCAAACCAATTCTTTTATGTAGGTTGAATGTTGTCATGGATACGATTATTAAAATTAAACTCCAAACATTACATAAATTCTATTACGAAAAACGGGAATGAAGGTTTTTACTATAAACATTCTGCAAATTATGTTCACTGTTTTCTTTTCGGGTCAATCGGGTTCTGGATAAAACATCATGTATACCGAACTCAAACCCAAACATATATGAAACAGCATCCAGTGCACTAAATCTTAATAAAGTCCTTAACAGAACTTTCCAAAATCCCGGATTACTATTATTTGCATCAATTACAACCGTTTTAGTAATCATTTTGCCCACAGTTTGCCTGAGAAAATATTCAAAAAGCAGATAATAAAGAAAAAAAACAATGAACCTGATTGAGTTGATCTGAAAACCAAAAGCATCAGAAATTATAAACGTTAATGCTGAAATTACGATTATATCAATAAAAAAATTGATTATTCTGTATCCTTTATTCATTACACTTTAGCTAAAAGAACTCCCTATTATATACTGCAGGCCAATAGTTAATATAGGTTTCATGTAAATATTTTCTTTTTTAAGGGCTATTGAATAACCAAATTGATTTATAATTCTGAAATGCCAAATTTTTACTTTCCCTTGCACAACAGGCTCCAATGCAATCAAATTTTCATTATCGACTCTTGTGTATATTCCTCTTAAAGAAACACCTGCATTAATCAGCCTGCTTTCGTTGCCCCAATCAACCTGAATAAAAAATCGCGTATTTGGGTGCATCAATTGCTGTCCTAAACCGGCAAATACGCCTAGTTTTTGGTTTTTATGTTGAAAATTATAGCCAACGCCTAATTCCAAATAGAACATTTCTGCCGGTTTTGACTGAATTAGATGTTGACTTTCTCCAAACTCCTTATAGTCATTGAAATTCAGCGGATCAAATGCCAGATTTCCGGGATTTTGCTGCACGCTGAAGATTAGCATCTTATTTTCTAATTGCCCGGCAAAGAGAAAATTAAACCCATAGTTATTAATAATTGCTCCTGCCTGAATCTCATTATGTTGATTAAACAGGGGTGAATTTATTGTTACAGGCGTATATAAATCATCATTTGACTGACAAAAAACCTCATTTGACAGAAAAATGACCAGAAAAGTAAGTAATACTATATGCTTCATAAGTTTTTTCAGCTCTTCAAGCGTTTGACAAAATTACTTATTTTGTAACAACCAAGCCCTCAGAAACGAAAAAAAGCAAGGTTGTTAGAAACTTTCTCATATCACCTTAACTAACGGTTTTCTACAGGTCTAATTTTTAAAAAATTATAAATGCATATTTCTCATAACCGATCGAGATCATTATGTTGTTCCGGCAAGCCATCTACCCGGATATATTTGCTCTTACAAGGTTTCTTGAAAGCTTGTCGACAAAACGATTATGGGTCGTCTGCTCCGATTTGTCTGTTTGATGCGCTTTTACTTTAATCAACTCGATATTGGAATTTTCAATCAGGTGAAGAAAGGTTTTTACCAAATCTGCGTTTTGTATTTCGGTGCCTTTTTTGGTTAGAAATAATTTTTGTTTGAGTCGTGGCAAACGGTCAGGCAATGCGCAAATATACTGGCTATCACTAAAAATACGCAAGCTTGCGCCGGGCTGATATTTCTGTACAAATTCAATTGACTTTATCACCGATAGTAGCTCCATCCGGTTATGTGTAGTATCGCACACTACGCCTGATAGAACTTCTCTTTTTTCCCTTAGCAGAATGAGCGCAGCCCACGCTCCTGTTCTTTTCTGTGTGTGACAGCTTCCGTCGGTGTAGATATCTATCTTTTCAGTGTTCAAAATGCACTTATTTTCGCGGCTTCTTCTTTTTTCTTTTCTTTTTATTGGGCTGCTCATCGGGTTCTTCCATCAGGGATTTCCAATCAGTTTCATCATCTCCCGACATCTTCAAGGTCTCTTTATAGTCGTTCTTATGAATATCGAGCTGAGTAATTTTCTGATCCAAAAATTTTTCTACGGCTGCCAGCCTTTCTTTCTCTTCTGTACTGCAAAAAGCAATGGCCTCGCCCTTCTTTTGTCCGCGACCTGTTCGCCCCACACGGTGCACATAATTTTCTGTTTCTTCGGGAATATCATAATTAATGACGATATCCACATCGGGAATATCAATGCCGCGGGCACTTACGTCTGTGGCAATCAGCACTTTATTCTCGCCCGAGTAAAAACGTTTCATTACCGTGTTGCGTTGATTTTGGTCCTTATCGCCATGTATCGTTTCACTCACCAGCAACACCCGCTCAAGGGCTTTCATAACCCGCTCTGCCCTTACCTTTGTGCGCACGAAGACCAACATTTTGCTGTCGGGATGTTCGCGAATGATTCGTTCAAGGAAAAACCGCTTATCGTCCATCTCAATAAAAGCTACAGAATGGTTAATGTTCCTGGAAACCGGATCGTTGGGTGAAATTTGTATGCGTACAGGTTTGCGCACCAGCGAATAGGCCGAATCTTTTACTTGCTTATTGATGGTTGCAGAAAAAAACAAGACCTGCCTTCTGGCGGGCAGTTTTTTTATGAGTTGTTCCATATCGTGCTTGAAGCCCAACTCCAGCATGTGATCTGCCTCATCGAGAATAAGTGTTTCAATAGATTTGAGCGACAAATGGCCCTGACTTTCCAAATCGAATAAACGGCCGGGTGTGGCAACAACCACATCTACACCATTATTCAGGTTCTGAATTTGCGGATCCTGATCAGTACCGCCGTAAATGCCTTCAATTTTTACGGATGTTCCGGCAGCCAATTCCTTAAAAACCCCGCTTACCTGTATGGCAAGCTCATGGGTAGGAACCATAACTACACACCGTACGCTGTGCTTGTCGTGTCTTCTCCTGCCCTCAGATAACAGCTGTATTACAGGCAGGGCAAATGCCACGGTTTTTCCGGTTCCGGTTTGTGCCACTGCCAGCACATCTTCTCCCCGCAGAATTGGGGGAATGGATTTAAACTGAATATCGGTCGGACGTTTGTATCCCAACTCCTTAAGATTTTCTTTTATCGTTTCAGAAAAATTATATCTTTCAAACTTCATATTTATCGTTGACTCTGACTGATTAGCACTTTTATGTCTCGTTTGTATGAATCTCTTTCACCCTGCCAACCTTCCCTGAGGTTAAACGAACTTTGATACCATGGGGATGACGGGCGCTATTGGTTAAAATTTGCTTCACAATGCCTGATGTGATTTTCCCCGATCGCTGATCCTCTTTGGTGACAACTCCTACCTCCATACCTGCTTTAATATTCGCTCTGCTTTGCCCGTCCATCATTTTTCTCCCGATAAAAGTGTTAAATCTCCTTCATTTTATTATGAGACAAAGGTAGGATTTTATTTTCGGTTCTTATATTAAAAACATTAGCCCGGCCATAAATGACCGGGCTAATGATCTTTTCATTGTAGATATTGGATCGTGGAGAAATATCCTTATTCGTTTCATTTTGCCGATGACAACAATGCTTCCCTGATTTCTTTTCCGCCGCGGCGACTTTCGGTTCGTATCAAACGTTGCTACCAATATAGCATCCCTCCGGGATTTTCTTACGCAACCCAACGCCCAACGCCGTTAGGCGTGAAATATCGGTAGCAAACCGGCAATCTGTGCCGGTAAACGCCGTTAGGCGTGGCATATCGGTAGCCCGGTTGACAACAGGAGGTACAGAACTCCGTAGGAGTGGCATAAAAAACAGCGAAAATCTGCATTTTATCCCAATAAAATCTCGCGCAAATCAGCCTAATCTGTCAAATCTGCGTTCCCAAATCGAAATTTCAAATAGAAACGCCCGGTTGTATTATTCCATTTTGTCCAATTTCATTGTTCCAGAATGTGGGCTAAAGCCCGCCAACCTCACAGAACCTTTACCCGGCCATAAATGACCGGGCTGGTGATTGTTTTCAAATTTTGTTTTATCGACGGATTATCGAAAACATTAAGCTATAAAAAAACCTCTCCTGACTGTTCTTTTTGCAGATTTATGGATTGCTAAGGCAGCGGGAATAACGGCTTTATTGCCACCGGTGGACGCGTCTGGTTTTTTAGCGATGTTTTTTTGGAACCCTAGCACCCATGATTCTCACTGTCCGCCTTTTCAAAAATTCGTTCTTTCAATTTATCCGGAATTTTGCGTTAATTTACAGGTTAAATCAATGACGCTATGGATATTCACGCAATTTTATATCTGCTTGCCGGATTAGGCACTATTAATGGGATTGTTTTTGGTATTTATTTGCTGGCTACTCCTGTTGGCAGAAAAAATGCCAACAGGTTTCTTGGTTTTTTTCTAATATTGTTATCAATTCGTATTTTTCGCTCTCTCCATTTTTATTATGCAGGGTTAAATATTACCTTGTATTACATTGGTCATGCAGCCTTTTTTCTATCCATCCCCCTAATTTATTTCTATTTCAAAGCCACTTTTCGAAATCACTTCAAATTTAAACTCTTCGACCTTGTTCACCTTGTTCCACTGCTTACCCCCACCCTCACCCTTCATTCTTTCCGATATACAAACATGATTGGTTTTGCACTATTTTTTTTGTACTTAATTCTAAGCCACAGGGAATTGGCCTTATTCAGGAAACGAGTTAAACCTTCTCCCGAACTGCTCAAAAGTTACAACTTTTACTGGAACAGAAATTTACTTTTGTTGCTATATGCAGCAACCATATTCTACTTCTTAAATATACTATTTCGTGTAATCCCTTATATTTCGGGAGCTGTTACCTATTCTTTTCTTTTGTACCTAATGATTTTTTATCGGAACCGTTATTTGCAATATAACAAACAAAGGAAGATACTAAAAAAGTACCAAACCTCAGGTCTTTCAGACATTGAAGCGGAACAGTATAAACGTATTCTGTTTGAAAAAATCAAATCTGAAGGTTTATATACTGATCCATCGTTAACTCTGAATAAGCTGGCGGATTTATTGTCGCTCCCATCCTACCAGCTAAGCCAGCTTATTAATCAAAAGCTGGGGAAAAATTTCACGGAATTTATCAATCAATACCGAATAGAAGAAGCCAAACGGTTACTAATCCATCCCGATTTTTTTAATGAAAAAATTGA
Source organism: uncultured Bacteroidales bacterium (assembly GCA_964413185.1). GTDB lineage: Bacteria > Bacteroidota > Bacteroidia > Bacteroidales > Salinivirgaceae > Salinivirga. Next base: position 2,638 of record CAYPSX010000174.1, on the reverse strand, counting down.
AACCATTGCCTATGATTCGGGTTTCAACACACCTTCTTCATTCTATGCTGCTTTTAAAAAGTTTACTGGTTCGACACCATCGCAATTCAAAAAAACGCACAAAAAACCTCACGTTAACTGAAAAATGATGTAAGCCTCTATCCCAAAACAGATTTTTCAGAGATATGAAGGCTTCATCGACACCGAATACCTGGCTCGCTTTTCTGAAAAAATACAGAAAATCATCTCCTGATTTATAAATCAGGAAAAAAACATACGCACAATTCGTTTTCTTGCCGCAGGTTTTGACAAAATTCTTAACGTAAAAATAAAAAAATGAAAATGATGAAAAAGTATGCTGTAATTATGACATTAGCATTTGTTGCGTTCCTGAATACGAATGGGCAGGAGATATTTCCGGTCATACAGGAAGAAAATTCCGAAAAATTTTATCAATTATTAGATTCCAACAGCCAGCTTGTCCATAGTACAGACCAAAGCGGGAACACCCCATTGCATGTAGCTTCGTACCTTAACAGGGTGGCTTTCCAGGAAGCCCTGATTAAACACGGAGCAAACATACATGCATTAAACAATGCAGGACGAAGTGCACTAATGTTTGCCATTGCAGGCAAAAGCCCTGAGTCAGTAAAAACTCTGATTAAAGCGGGTGCAGATTTACACAAGGCAGATCAGTCAGGACGTACCCCCATTCACTGGTGTGCAACGCAAGGTGAAAAAGAGACAGCCGAATTGTTAATTGAGCATGGAGCCAATGTACATGCCTCAGACGCTCAATTACGAACCCCGCTACACCTTGCGGCTACCATGGGAAACACAGAACTCGCCCGGGTACTTATTGACAAAGGGGCATTGGTTAATGTGGTAGATTACCATGCTCGCACACCACTCTTCTCAGCTTCTTGGAACGGCCACCTTGATATAGTCAGGTTATTAATTGACAAAAATGCAGTAGTAGATGCACGATATATCGGAGCGGCATCACCGTTAACCACAGCATCTGTTGCCAATCATACCGAAATATGCAAATACCTGATTTCACAACATGCCGATGTAGACCTCGTATGCAATATGCTCGTGACCCCAATTTACCTGTCGACAGTCAACAACAATAAAGAGCTTGTACAACTTTACCTCGACCATCAAGCACAGGTAAACTATCGTGATTTGGCAGGCAGGTCGCCACTCTACATTGCCGTACGCGACGGATATACCGAGATTGCACAGTTGTTGCTAACGCATGGTGCAGATCCGTACGTAGTCGATGAATCAACCGGAAGAACCCTGCTCCACATTGCAGCGTCTAACGGAAGAAAAGATATATTTGAACTCCTCATCGAAAAAGGCATTAATGCAAATACGACTGACAATAAAGGATATACGGCTTTAGATTATGCCATAAAGCATGGCTTTAAAACATTGGCTAAAACCATTAAAAATTGTGGAGGCACCTCAGGAACAACCCCCCGTCAGTTGAAAACAGATGAAATTTGCCGTGGTTTAGGTGAAGGAGAAGCTTATGCAACCAAATTGCGGAACAAGACCTGGGCCATTAATACCCGCTCGGGCATGTTTGTTTTGGGATACAAACAGTGCGGAATAAAACCCGATGACGCGTCTCTTGTAAACGGCACTTTAATAGCGAATGAATTGAAAAATATTCCCGTATATCATTTCGATGGGGCTTTTGCAAACGATGCCGAATTGTTCAATAAACAGGAGGAGTACAATAATTTAATGTTCATCTGTAATGATAATAATGAAAACAGGTACAGGCGTGAGCCCAACTTTAACGATACTTCCATGTTTTTCCCTGAAGACAAAAAACCAGTTAAAGTAAATGACATTGAAGTAACAGCACTTCCGGGCTTCAGAACAAGTCAAAAAAGCTACCTGATAAAGTCGGACGGATTGAATATATTATGGTTGTACTGGCAATCAGACAGGTATAAACCACAAGAAAAAAATGATGCCCCCATTAAATATCTGAAGGAAAATGGGATTTCCATAGATATGCTTTTTGTGGGCGTGCCCTACGCCGATATGGGACCCGAGTGGATTAGCGTGATGGAGGAAGAATACAAAATGGCAAAAGAACTTGAGGTACAAGCTGTATTTCCGGTGCCAAGTTGCAAAATGGGCGAATATTTTTACAACGAAAGAAAACGGAAAGGTGATGGCAAAAACATATACTACGCAACAAATCCGGGAGAAGTATTTCATTACAAAGCGGGGAAAGTTTCAAGATTGTAAAACATAACCCGAATTATTCACCACATTTCTAAAAACATACTCAACAGATTGAAATATTGCAGATTTTGGATTATCGATCGGGGATAATTGTTCTTATTCGCTTCATTTCCCCCGATGGCAACCTTGCATCTCTGATTCCTGTCCCCTGGCAGCGATTTTTGGCACCCAAATCCGGAGGATTTGCACGTTTATATCCATTGGGAACGATCGGGAAACGACTCCGGCAGGAGTCGAACAAATTCCAAAGGAAAACAGAAAAAGTGAGGCTACGGGAGCATTTTGTGCAAGGCATGTGTCGCCGATAACAATTAAGCATCCCTGATCGTCCTCCCGCCGCGGCGACTTTCGGTTCGTATCAAACGTTGCTACCAATATAGCATCCCTC
>CAYPSX010000173.1:0-8481 GCA_964413185.1 uncultured Bacteroidales bacterium | reverse complement strand
TTGAGCGCATGCAGTGGGTGATTAATGGAGAAACGTTTGAAATGAGGGGTGTGGCCGACTGGGAAAAAGTGAAACTGAATACAACAGAAATATGGGAATTCATTAATGGTAATAATGGCGGCGGTATGGGCATGATGAACAATATGATGCAAATGCCACACCCGGTTCACCTGCACGGTTTGCAGTTTCAGATTGTTGAACGCGATGTTTCCGGGGTTCCTCCATCGGTATGGGAAACCACCAAAGACGGATTTCTCGACAAAGGCTGGCAGGATACTTTTCTGCTGTTGCCCGGAATGAAAACACGGATTATTATGCGATTCCGCGATTTTACAGGTATTTATGTGTACCACTGCCATAACCTGGAACACGAAGATATGGGAATGATGCGGAACTTTGAAGTATTGAAATAAACATAAAAAGAAAGGAGCACACTATGCATGGACCTGATGGAATGTGGTTTGGAATGGGCTGGGGCTGGATAATCGGCCTCGTTGTTTTAGCCCTGGTAATTTGGGCGATTGTCCGGGTGACCGGGCGAAGCTCAGGAGCACCCGAACAATCATCAAAAACTCCGATGACTATTTTAAAAGAAAGATATGCCAGCGGAGAAATTACAAAGGAAGAGTTTGAAGAGAAAAAGAAAGACCTTGCCTAAGGTTTTGTAAATCTTCAACAGGAATGGGATTGCCGAAAAATGCAACTCTCATTCCTGTTTTTTGGTTCAAAGAAAATTCCGTAACTTGCACAATGCACACTCCTAAATATGTTGCTTATGAGCCAGCTTTTCTTAGTTTTATTCCTTATTGGAACACTTCAGCCGGTTTTTGGTCAGCTCAATCCGGTACAAAACCTCGACTGGTACCACAGTTATCCGAATGGTGTAAATGTGTATTGTTTAACCTGGGGAACGCCGGAAGCATCAACAGACGACTTAACAGGTTATCATATTTATTGCGATGATGAGGTATATCGTTTCCAAACAGATACAGCTATGTATTATGATATGGATTCTGCCAATGCTCCACAGAGTTTTCTGAATAACGGCCCGTGTTATATTCATGTAACAGCCGTGTATAACGATTCAACAGAAGAATCCGGTTATATTGATTCTGCGCATTGTGGAGGCGTGATAGTTGGCCTGGATTATGATCCGGTACATGAACTTACCATATATCCAAATCCGGCAAAAGATTATGTTCAAATTCAAACAGAGATGGGCATCAATCGAATAGAAATTGTTAACATGGCCGGGCAAATTGTGCATAAAAACCGGCCATCAAAATTTGTTGATATTAGCAGGTTATCCCACGGAGTTTATGTCTTGAATGTTGCAACTAATGATGGAATTATAACTAAAACACTTGTAAAGGAAGACGAATAACTAAAAAATACCTTATGACACAAAAAATACTTTTGCTTTCGCTGCTGGTTGTCGCTTTGCTAAGCTCCAACCTGACTGTAGGTCAGACTGATGATTTTAAATCCGTTGAAATTCCCGGGAAAAACGATATTTCTATTCAGGGAGATCTGTATCAGATTGAAAAAACAGACAAACCTTTTGTTTTATTGTTCCACCAGGCCGGATATAGCCGGGGAGAATACCGCGAAACAGCGCCCTGGCTCAATGAACTCGGTTTTTCCTGTCTGGCCATCGATCAGCGATCAGGAAAGAAAATAAACGGCGTAGAAAATGAAACTTTCAAACAAGCCAAAGCCAAAGGATTGGAAACCGATTATGTTTCAGCCATGCCCGATTTGCGTGCTGCAATTGATTATGTGCTGAATGATCTGGGACAAAAAGAAATTATTCTGACAGGAAGCTCATATTCAGCTTCATTAGTCTTTGTTTTGGCCACCGAATACCCCGAAAAAGTAAAAGGAATGGCCGCCTTCTCACCCGGCGAATATTTTAAATACAACGATAAAAAAATAGCAACTTATGCTGCTAAAGTAAGTTGCCCGGTATTTGTAACCTCTGCCGCAAGGGAGAAAAAGCACTGGCAACCAATTTACGATGCCGTGAAAACCGAAAAAATATATTATTTGCCCCAATCAGGGGGAAAACACGGTTCGCAAGCTTTGTGGAGCGAAAATGATGGATATGAAAAATACCGGCAGGCATTTAAACAGTTTCTTGGTCAGTTTTAGCAGAGCTTTTTCGTGGTATTTTGACTGGTATTGGTCTGTCATTAAGTGTTTAAGATATGAGACGGTCAGGAATATGAGTGTCGCAACAAAAAGCCTGGTCATTTTGGACGACTTTTTTATCGATTTTATTTCTGTAAATGCAACGCATCAGGAATTATTGCGTCTTTAAAAATAGTAACTGAAGACTGGTGATTTTCTTGAATCACAAAATATCAGTATTTTTATCTAAGAATAATAACAAAGGCAGATGATTTTTAATATCACCTGTTAATAAAACACCTGGCGTTATGAAGCATTTTCAGTCCTACACCGTTTTATTTTGTTCCATTTTTGTTTTTCTTTATGCAAATTCGTTTGCGCAAATCGATTATTGGGTTCCTGCAACACCACCCAAGGCTGCATACAAACTGGAATTGAACCTGAATTTTGAAGATAAACTGCTCGAGGGAAATGGCAGTATCCGTTTCAGAAATACCGGTAAAAAACCAATGACTTTAATTGCCATAGATGAGAAAATTGCGGCATCTTCATTAATTAAAATCAGTCAGAACGGAGAAACACTCGAAGTATATAATCCTGATGACAAAGGGCGGGTAAATCCTCCGCTTTTTTTCAATCTACACAATGCGGTAAAAGCAGGCGAAGATGCGAACCTGCAAATAGCATTTAAAAAGAGATTGATGGTTGATGATAACGTTGAATCGTTTGAGTCGCAGGAGCTTATTCCTCAGTTGTGGTGGGATGGAATAACGGTTTCCAACAGCTACCAGGTGAAAATCGACATCGATAAAAACTACACCATGGCTGTAAGTGGCCGCTACAACAAAGAAACCGGTTATTATGAAAGTGAAAACGTAAAAACTTATGGATTTTATTGCAGCAAAACCAATAAAACATTGCAGGAAGAGATAAATGGTGTGCAAGTCAGGGTGCTTTATCCGGAAAATGGCGAAAAAGTTGCAAAGCTGGCACTGAACACCGCCAAAGAAGTAATCCCGTATTATATCGACCTGATGGGATTTTATCCGTACACGTTTCTCAACGTTATTCCCGGCGGCGATGGCGTTTGGGGCGGATATCCTTTTGCAACCGGCATTGTGGTAATTCACGGAATGCAGTTGTACGATCAGGGATCCACAAGGCACTGGCGCTGGATTACTGCGCATGAAATCGGTCATGAATATTGGGGCGAGTATGTGCTCGATGGAGATGATGTTCCGTTCCTATGGATTGCTTTGGGAATTTACGCCGACTGGAAGTTTTCTCAATATATTGGTTTAAGCGACTGGAAACATAGAAACTGGGCTGATTATTATCTCAGTGGCGTAAAGAAAGGCTACAATACCACAATGGATATTCGCGCCGAAGAGGAAGCATCATTTGACTTTGACCGCAACAATTACGTTCAGCATGCCAAAGGATTCTCTTTTGTCAGTGCCCTGGAAACAGTTATGGGCAAAGAAACGTTTCAGAAAGCGTATAACGCAACACTGAAAAAATTTGGCGGTAAAAGATTAACAAACCGCGAATTCCAAAAAGAGTGCGAAAGTGCCAGCGGTGAAAACCTCAGTTGGTTTTTCAATGCCTGGTTAAGATCAAACAAATATGTATCTGCTTTTGTGAGCAATACCACATCGGTTTTGGAAAATGGTAAATACAATTCCACTGTGAACGTGCATTATAAAAGCGATTTTTATATGCCGATACCTGTTTATGCAACTTTTGAAGACGGTTCTTTCCAAGTGAAAATGACTGGAAGATTAAGCCATAAATCTGTTGTGAATTTTACCAGCAGCAGTAAACTCACCGGCTCAGTAATCGATCCTTCAGGTTGTTTGGCCAATTTGGATGAGCAACTAACGCCAAAAGCAGAAGATGTAAAGCTAAAAATCCGTTCACTGCCATATTCCGGAGCCGGCGATAAAGCGTATCTTATGTACGCTCAGGCATTAAACTCCGACCGTGAAAAAGTTGCAGATGAATGGTACAAACTTGGAATGGCGCTTTATGATGGCGGATATAGCCGACAAGCCAGAACCTGCTTCTATTTCGGCATAAAGTACGGAAGCGAAGAGAAAAAATTTATCAACAGTGTCTGGCTCGGCCACATGTACGATTTAACAGGTAGCAGAAACACTGCAATTGAATATTACCAAAAAGCAATCGATGCCTGGGATGGCAATGCCTACACGCATTCACAGTACAATATGACTGTTGATAAAGCCTGGGTGGAGCAAAGATTAAAAGAACCTTTTTCTCCGGAGGAAAAACTGATCTGGAACTAACCCGCAAGTAAATGCAAATTGTGTTTAAGTTATCTGAGGTGATTAACATAGCGAAAGCCCGGGACAGGTTGCTTCGCTATCGCTCATGACGCGTAGTTGATTGATCGGCACAAACCCAAAATCAGAGACGCGTCATTGCGAACGAAGTGAAGCAACCTGTTTCATAGCTTCCGTTCCGGTTTCTCTTCCCATCCTTCACAAACCATTTCCAAAAAGCCGAAATATCGTTATCTTTGTGGCGATGAGTAGCAAAAACAACTATTTGGCCGGGTTGGATGCTGCCCAAAACCACGCGATAAAATCGCTCGGCAGCGGCGTTCGTGGCGAGAAATCTTTAAAATAGGTGTAACCAATGTTTGTTCCGGTGGAGCTTTTTGTCGTCATTCAGCATTACTAAATTTAAATTTTTGCCTCTCGCAATGACATTTCGGCTTCGCTCAATGCAACGCGCGTCGGTAATTGTGGGTTTTCTTAACGGGTAAAACGCAATACTTTTGCGCGGGTAAGCTACAGTTTAAAACCGATGACCGTAACATCATCTATTTGCCTGTTGTCGCCTTTCCATTCATTAAATGTATATTCAATATTTTTTCTTTGGATATGCATGGGTAAATCCCTGATTTCGAACAAAAGCTTTTTTAATCGCGATAATTTGAATTTCTGGTCGCTGTTTCCTCCAAATTGATCTGTAAAGCCATCTGAAAACATATAAACCAGGCATCCTTTCTTGTAATTAATGCGCCGTTCTGTAATTTTAAATTCTTCGCGATTGGAGAAAATTCCACCTATATCACACAAATCGCCCTGTATGAGTTTAAGCTCGTCGTTTTGTATTAAAATTACCGAGTGTATTGCTGATGCAATGGTTAAAACCCGGTTCTTTTTGTCAATTTTAATAAGTGACAGATCCATTCCATCTGTATTGGCGTCATTGTCTTCATCGCCCTGGTTGAGAATGAATTTTAGCCTGGAGTTGAGGGTTTCCAGAATTTTGGCAGGTTGTAATATTTTTTCGTGAATCACAATTTCATTGAGCAGTGTGTTACCTATCATCGACATAAATGCACCGGGAACGCCGTGGCCCGTGTAGTCTACAGTAGCAAAAAAATAGGCGTCGTCGCATTTGTTGTACCAATAAAAATCGCCACTCACAATGTCTTTTGGATTGTAATAAATAAAAAACTCTTCCGATATTTCTTTAATGGTGTCTTCCGACGGCAAAATGGCTTTTTGAATATGTAAGGCGTATTCAATACTGTCTGTAACTTTCTTTTTTTGTGCGCGTACTTCCCTGGTGCGCTCTTTTACTTTCTTTTCCAGTTTTACGTTGGCAGATCTTAATCGTCTTGAATTTAACACCAGGAGCAAGTAGATGATTAGTGTGATTAAAACAACGTAGAATATCCGTGCAATATTTGACCGGTAAAAGGGTGGTCGTATTTCAAAATGATAGCTTACGGTATTTCCAATGTTCATGTGCATATCCCGCGACTTTACATGTAACGTATATTCACCTTCTCTTAAAAAGTTATACTCTTTAATAGCCTGATTTGTCCAGTCTGACCATTGTTCATTCTTGTCGAATCCTTCTAAAAAATATGAAAACTGATTTTCATAAGCACTCACAAACGATGTGGCTGCGAAATAAAACCGGATTGCATTCTGATCAAAATTTAATGTAAGCGGTTTTTCTGTGGGTGCACGGTTTGGAACAGTGTATACATCAGTGGAGTTATTTGTTATTTCAACTTTGTTAATATGTGTTCTTAATGTCTCGTTTTTTTCTTTTCTTTTGTTTTTGTTGTATAGAATTAAGCCATTATAACTGCATAAAAAAATGGTTGAATCGTCGTGATAATTTATGTTTTGGACAGCAAAATTTCGAATGTCGTAAAAATGAGATGTATCTTTTAAATATTCGCCATCGGGTTGGTGGATTAATTCTCCCAACGCTTTTGTTCGCGAAGAAATATACCATATATTTTTTTTGGGTGTTTGCAGTAAAAAGTCGGGCGAAACATCTCCAATAAGTTGGTTTAATTGTTCATCGGGCACAAACCGGTCTTCGCTTTTGTTGTATTGATAAATACCCTTCTCTGTTGTTACTTTTAGCTCATTATTAATCCAGTATGGATAATTCAATGCCGGTGATGGCAAACCTTGATCGGTGCTGTATGATTTTCGGGAAACTACACTATCGATATCTTTTGACAATTGTAATTTTATAACACCCTCATTTACACTTTCTTTCCACAGATAACCCGCATTATCAAAAACACTCGAGCTGATGTATCCCTGGCTCCCGGCGATCCGGTTTTGGGCTGTCCATCTCTCTTGTTCATGTTTTATAACCTCCAGGCCGTTCACGAGATTAACTATTAATGTTTCCGGTTTGTTTTTGACCGGTGTAAATGATTTTGCCGATCTCCATGATATTGTGTATAAAGAATCGTTGGTTAATTCAAAGGTGCCAGCCGAACTTGCGCAAAGTAAGCTGTTATTGTGTTCGAAGAAGCTCCAGGACTCATTCCGGAAATTTTCATAAATACTAAATTTCTGAAATTTCTCTTCATCTAACGGATCTGTTTTTACATCTAAATCTTTATAAAAAATGCCTTCAATTGATGCAACATACAGGCGTTTGGGAATGTTATCTGCCGGATTATCGTAAACAATAGCATCATTGATACTTCCCGTTAAGTTGGAAAACTTATTGAAAATTGTTATCGATAAGTCCATATTCACGAGCGTAATGCCCCTGTCCATTGTAATCCAAATATTATTATTCTGATCTTCGTAAATGTCGGTGATGTTGTTGTTGTCTAAACCAAACGATTCGTTCAGGTTCATTATGGGGTTAAACGACATGTCGGATAAAAACAGGCCTCCGTAAAATGTTGAAAAACAAAACTTTTCGTTATTGTAGTTTATTCCTGTGTAGTACCAGTTTTCTTTTATAAGTTCGGTTAGCGAATTATTAACGGAGTCTTTAATTGTTAATTGCAGCTCAGTGGTGTCGATGTTGCAGATAAACAAATTTCCTTTTTCGGTGGTCAATAGGTGCAGACTATCATTGTAGTCCAGTACATTATAGATTCTCTCGCTGCGAAACCGGTCTGTTCCGGTTAGCTTTTTTAAATCGCCATCGCTATAAATTTTTAGCCCGTGACGAAAATCATGCGCAAAAAAATGATCGTGTGAAACACTTCCCCAAACAAATGCTTGTTCCGATTTGAGTTCTTCTATGGTGCTGTCTTTCAGTTTGAAAATTGAACGGCTGGTTTGGAAAAATATCTCGTTGCCGACAACATTTGTGGTCCACACATCCTGAAAATATTCGTGATCATCGGGCAATAAATGCAACAACGATTTATATTCTAAAAATCCGCTTTTGTTCTCTTTTAAATATCCAAACTCCTCGTAACCACCAACGTAAATAGTTCCATCCCCGGCCACATCTAACGAGCGAACAAGGGTTCTGTTGGGCAATTCAATCAGTCGCCACCAATTCCCGTCAAATTCAAGCACGCCGTCTCCATTGGCAAAATACATTTTCCCGCTTGGGGCTTGCACGATATCCCAGTTCTGTGGGTCTGCATTGTATTCACTATAAGGGAAATAGGTTAGCATTGGCAGGCCGGAATTATTCAAATCCTGACTGTAAATCATGCTGCAAGCCAGCATTAATACACTAATTAAAAAACTTTTTTTTGCTAACATTTATGAATTCCCCATTAAGTAACTGATCCTGAAAGTTTGCAAAATTTATTGATTTATGAAAATTTATATGCAAAAGTATTGGCTTTTTTGTTTGGCGCTACCACAATGAAATTGACATATTTATTTAGCATTAACAAAGAAAATTTAATTATCTTCAGATTTGTTTTTTTCGCAAATTTTCCTTTCGCAGGTATTATTAAAAAACTTACACATCTTCTAAAAAATAGAAAAATAAGTTGTATTTTACATGTTTAATCAAACATTACAAACAGTAAATGTGTATTAATTATCAGAATAAATACAAATCATATAAAAATAGACATAT
>CAYPSX010000172.1:0-8521 GCA_964413185.1 uncultured Bacteroidales bacterium | reverse complement strand
TTTTAAATTTGAGCAACAACGCAGATATCGGACATTATGGACAAACACTATTTAGAAACTTAGTTTTTTCTGGATACCGGTTTGGTTGCATGATATTTGTACAAACAATTCCTGCACTGAGCGGTTTAAAAACCAGTAAAGTACAGTATCAATAGTAACCATAAAAAAAGAAATATATGAATAAAAAAGTGATGTTGATGATCCTTGACGGATGGGGAATCGGAAAAAAAGATAAATCAGACGTTATATACAATGCCAATACGCCCAACATGGACAAGCTCACGCAGGATTTTGCCAGCAACGAACTCCAGGCATCAGGGAAACACGTAGGTTTGCCCGAAGGCCAAATGGGAAACTCCGAAGTTGGCCACCTGAATATTGGCGCAGGGCGCATTGTTTATCAAGACCTTGTAAAAATAAACCAGGCTGTTAAAGACAATTCCATAACAGAGAACGAAGAAATCAACAAAGCCTGGCAATATGCCAAAGAAAACAACAAAGCCATTCATTTCGTTGGGTTGGTTTCTGATGGCGGAGTACACTCATCGAACAAACACCTGTACAAATTAGCCAAAATGGCCGATGAAGCAGGTATTGAAGACATCTTCATTCACGCTCTGACTGATGGCCGCGATACCGACCCCAGAAGTGGCAAAGGCTTTATCAATGAGCTGCAAAATGAGATTGACGGCACCAATGCAAAAATAGCATCCATTGTAGGACGTTATTACGGAATGGATCGCGATAAACGCTGGGAACGCATCAAAGAAGCTTATGATTTATATGTGCACGCCAAAGGAAAATCGTTCCAAAACCCGGTTGAAGCCGTTCAGGATTCGTATGACAATGGCGTAACCGATGAATTTATAAAACCCGTTGTAATTACAAACGAAAACGGCGACCCAACAGGCACAATTAACGAAGGCGATGTGGTATTTTGCTTCAACTTCCGCACAGACCGATTGCGCGAAATGACCATTGTTCTTACCCAGCAAGATATGCCCGAGCACGACATGCACACCATGCCGCTCTACTACCTCACCATGACACGCTACGACGACAGCTTTAAAAACGTGCATATCCCGTTCGACAAAGAAAACCTGAAAGACACGATGGGCGCTGTTTTGGAAAAAAACAACAAAAAACAAATACGCATAGCTGAAACCGAAAAATACGCTCACGTAACTTTCTTTTTCTCAGGCGGACAGGAAAAAGAATTTGAGGGCGAAAAACGCATCCTCGTTCCTTCGCCGAAGGTTGCCACCTACGATTTACAGCCGGAAATGAGTGCTTACGAAGTTAAAGACAAAATTGTAGCCGAACTGCACAATGCCGAAACCGATTTTGTATGCCTGAACTTTGCCAACGGCGACATGGTTGGCCATACAGGCGTTTACGAAGCCATCACAAAAGCTGTTGAAGCTGTTGACGAATGTGTTGGCGAGGTAGTTGATGCTGCCCGAAAAAACGATTACGAAGTGGTGATTATTGCAGACCACGGAAATGCCGACAACGCAGTAAATGCTGATGATTCGCCCAATACAGCCCACTCACTTAATGCAGTTCCAATTGTTGTAGTAAGCGACCGATATAAAAAAGTCGATAAAGGAATTCTGGCCGATGTAACACCCACAATTTTAAAGATAATGGGACTGGAAAAACCAGAAGCCATGACCGGCAAACCATTGGTAGAATGAAAGCAGAACCCATTACCATGTTGGAAATAGATAAAACACTGGTCAGCCTTGATTTGCTCGAAAAGCAATTTCACTGCAACCTGCAAAAATGTTCCGGCGCCTGCTGTGTAGTAGGTGAATCCGGGGCGCCTCTGGAAGAAAACGAAAGAGAACTCATTGCCGAAGCCTATCCGGTGGCAAAGCAATTCATGACTGAAACCGGTATAAAAGCAGTAGAAGAACAGGGATGGTACGTTATTGATTCTGACGGAGATACAGTTACTCCGCTTTCAAACGATGGCGCATGTGCATACATTTATAACGACAACGGCATAACTTTTTGCGCCATCGAAAAAGCGTGGTACGAGGGGCTGGTAGATTTCAGAAAACCGGTATCATGCCATCTTTACCCGGTGCGCATCACCAAATATGAAGCATACGATGCAGTGAATTATGAAAAAAACGATATTTGCAAATCGGCACTCAAATTTGGAAAGAAACAGGAAACATACCTTTATAAATTTCTCAAAGATGCCTTAACCAGAAAATATGGCAAAGATTGGTACCAAAACCTGGAGAAGCATGCCGAAGAATGGCATAAGCAAAAAAAAGCCGAAAAACAATATCTGCAAAAATAATGCGTTTCTCACGGAGACGGTTTTTCATTGACTATTAAACAATAATGATTATTTTCGCCGGGCGAGCAAACAGTATAAATAAATGATTCGGAAGAGTTTAGTATTCATATTCATCTTTTTCAGCATTATTAACATCATTTCTGCCCAGGAAATGCTGAACCCGAAACAAAACTTTCTTTACGACGGTAAATATTTCGACCCGTACAGCCCCTACGTAACTGTTGGCGCAGGATACGGCTACAACACCGCACAAAACAACGGCGAACAAAACCTTACGGTTGATTTTTACACGTACTTTAAAGATATCGGTTTCAATGTGGGGTATTTAGCATCCAGCGACCGCTTTCTGGAAGGTACAGGTGGACTGAAACAATATGAATCGCGCCAAAGACTACACAACTTCCATTTTGGAGCAGGTTACCGCCATGAAAGACTCAGACATAACTTTGGAATTTACGCAGGCGGAGCTTATGCAGCCGGACGCACACCTACCGATACATTAACCAATGCATCGGCATACATTGTAAGACGCGAACCCGGGCTTTACCTGCAAGCTCACTACTCACGCAAACCAGCCTACGACGTAGGTTACGGAGTTTCATTTTATGTAGCTTTCAGCCGTAATTTTAAAATAATTGGTGTACAAGCACATATTTTCTTATCTTCAGCATTTAAAGCATATAACCGATAAATACATTTTTAATTATGGAAAATTTAAAGCAATACATTGAAGAGAACAAACAACGCTTCCTCGATGAACTTTTCGAACTCATCAGAATCCCAAGCATCAGCTCCATGTCTGAGCATAAAGACGATATGTACAAAGTAGCTGAACTATGGAAAAAATATTTACTCGATGGAGGTTGTGATGAAGCACGCATTTACGACACAGCAGGCCATCCCATTTTGTATGGTGAAAAAATAATTGACCCTTCAAAACCAACCGTATTGGTTTACGCACACATGGACGTGATGCCCGTTGATCCTATCGACCTTTGGAAATCGCAACCTTTTGAGCCGGAAATTCGCGACGGCAAAATCTGGGCACGTGGCGCCGATGATGATAAAGGACAGGGATTTATGCACACCAAAGCATTTGAATATATGGTAAAAACCGATCAACTGCCCGTGAACGTAAAATTCATGATCGAAGGCGAAGAAGAGATCGGATCGCCCAACCTCACCAAATGGTGCGCCGAGTATAAAGATATGCTCGAAGCCGACATTATTCTGGTTAGCGATACCGGAATGATTGCCCCTGACGTGCCATCAATCACAACCGGTTTGCGCGGACTTACCTATTTGCAAGTTGAAGTTACCGGCCCCAACCGCGACCTTCACTCAGGTTTGTTTGGCGGAGCTGTTGCTAACCCGCTGAATGTTCTTTGCAATATTATTGCACAAATGACCGACGAAGACAATAAAGTTACCATCCCGGGTTTTTACGATGATGTGGTGGACGCTTCAGAAGAAGAGCGAAAAAAACTTAACGAAGCCCCGTTCAGCAAAGAAGAGTACAAAAAAGCCATTGATGTAGAAGAACTTGACGGCGAAAAAGGCTACACAACCATTGAAAGAACAGGTATCAGGCCATCTTTTGACCTCTGTGGAATGTGGGGCGGATACACCGGAGAAGGTGCCAAAACTGTACTTCCGTCAAAAGCTTATGCAAAATTGAGCAGCCGCCTTGTTCCGAACCAGGATCACGAAAAAATAGGAAAATTAATCAAAGACCATATAGAAAAAATTGCGCCCAAATCGGTAAAAGTTGAGGTTACACCGCTACACGGCGGCCAGGCTTATGGATGCCCAATTGAGATACCGGCATACAAAGCAGCAGAAAAAGCCTTCGAAGAAGCCTTTGGTAAGACACCGGTGCCTGTACGCAGTGGTGGAAGTATTCCAATTATTTCAACTTTTGAAAAAGTATTGGGAACAAAATCAATTCTTATGGGATTTGGTTTGGAAAGCGATGCCATTCACTCGCCAAACGAAAACTATCCGTTATTCAACTTCTACAAAGGAATTGAAACCATTCCATTGTTCTACAAATATTTTGCTGAGATAAAATAAAGCATCTCAATGATACACTAAACGGCTGTTGGGAATTATCCGGCAGCCGTTTTTTTCTCTCTTGCTTTCGTTTATTTTGTTTGTTTCGTTTATTTTGTTTAGTTTTGATGTGAAAATAAAAATTAGAGAATCATGCAAAATTTTGAAAGTATAAACCGTCCTACAAAAGACGAACAAATAACAGCACTGAAATCATACGATGCATTAGCTGCTGCTCTTGAGGAGTTAACAGACAGAAACCCGGAAATTGAAATTGAAGAAACCAAAGAAAAAATCAGAGTTCCTTTAAATGCACTGAAATTACTTGCAAAAATACTAAAGGAAACAAGTCAGGGCAGACCTGTATCAATTGTTCCCGTGGCTACAGAATTAACAACTCAGGCGGCAGCTGAGTTGCTCGGCTGTTCAAGGCCGCATCTGGTAAAACTCCTTGAAGCCGGAGAGATTCGATTTACAAAAGTGGGGAAACATCGAAGAGTTCGATATGAAGATCTGTTAAATTACAAAAAAGAAATGAAGGAGCATCAGGAGAAACTAATTAATGAAATAATGCATTCTGACGAAAAGGACGGTCTTTATGATTCATAGTGTAAGGTTTACATGCGTATTAGATACAAATGTTATTTATCCTCTTTGGATACGAGATTTATTGCTGTGGTTTGCTTTTTATGAGCTATATACACCCAAATGGAGCAAAAATATTTTTGATGAATGGATTTCGGTAATGAAAAGAAAAGGTATTGAAGGAAAAGAGATAAAAAAACGAACAAAAAAAATGAATCTCGCGTTTCCTGATGCCTTGGTATTAAACTATGAATCTTTGATAGACACATTAGAGCTTCCTGATAAAAATGACAAACATGTTCTTGCTGCTGCGATTAAAACTAATGCAGACCTAATTATTACGAATAATTTAAAGGATTTCCCAAAAGATTATTTGCTTGGTTTTGGTTTGAAGGCAAAAAATCCAGACGATTTTCTTACAGACATAATTGATCTAAGCCATAAATTATCTGTTCAGGCTTTTAAGAAACTAGTGCTTAATAAGAAAAATCCACCATACAATGAATACGATGTGCTGGATATTTTAAGAAACAATGGATTAAAAGGCACTGCTGACTATCTGCATGCATTAATCTAACCTTTCGTTTTATAGAACAGAAATTCTAACAACTCACCGCAAACCAATCAAAATCAGACCTCGCCCCGCTGAATCTTTTTAAGTGGCGATGTTTCGCGGTTTTTGAAGCCGTGTATTGATACAGCTACGAACAATATAACTGATGCAATGATGGCTGCATACATTATTTCGTTGTAATTCCCCTGTTGTCGTACTGCAATGGCAACAAACGCCCAAACGCCCACGATAGCTGCCTCGCGCATATTCCGCATATAAATCATCAACAGGTACAAAAATGTAGCAATGCCGATCATAATAATTGCCCAAATTTGTGGAGCCAACCCAAAGCCCTGCCAGTCGATACTAACCAAATAAACAGCCACATTAGCAACAGAAGCCACAACAATCCATCCCAGGTAAATAACGATTGGCCACCAAACAAATGCGATGATGCGCATTGGGGCATCCCAAATCTCCAAACGCAACCTCAGAGTTAACATAATTAAAGCCAACAAAAGCATAAAAATCAGAAACAAAGAAATACCAATGTACTCATTTAGCCAGGCCACAATCCACAACCCATTGGCAATATTTGCCAGTGCAAACCACCAACCGGCTTGCTTTAATTCACGGTCTTCTCTTTGTCTGAACCAGGCATACCATTGGTAACCAACAAACAAAAGCAACAACAAATAAATAATGCCCCAAATTGCAAATGCATAACCTGCGGGCGCAATCAGTGTATTATATTTATCGCTTATTTCACCTACGGTTTTATCGTTAAACACACCGTTTCCGGCCAGGCCGTTTAGTACCAATGCAAAAATCAGCGTTAGTGTGTTCGCTATAAGTAATGTGATTTGCCTCATATTCGTTTTTTTTATTATTAGAACTGCTATAAACCTAACATTTTTAAGGCTTTCGATGTTTTGTGAAAAAAGAAAAAATATTGAACAAATCTTCCCAAAACCAAAATAGTTAAGATATCCCTTCGCTTATTTTCATTATAAAACTAAACAAATAATAATAACCATTCACGGTTTATTTGTATATTAACAACTTCTAATTTATCTAAGAAATAAGAAAATGAAATTAAGGCCGCTATTTACCCTCATCATCCTTCTCAGTTTTTTCGAAGTTTTTTCACAAGCAGGTATTGATAACCGCATCAAAAAAAGGCCGTTAATGCTTGATGTGAACGTTAGCAACCTCCTTCAGCATACATTTAATGTAGAATGTCAAATTAAAAACAGCCCTGCTGACAGTCTTGTTTTTATGTTTCCGCTGGTTGTTCCGGGCGCTTACAACTGGAATAATGCCGAATTGTACGTAGAAAATTTCCAGTGTTTCTCTGCCAACAAACAAAAGATGGAGGTCGTAAAACAGGGAACCAACGCATGGCTAATTCCGGAATCTAGTGATTTGCACAGTATTCGTTATCAAATCAAAACAATTGATCACAAAGATGCTTTTGATGTTGTGACCAAAATGGCCGTGAGTGATTCGGCCATACTGTTCAATGGTTTTTGGGTTGTAGGATTCTTTGAAAACTACAGAAACGCTCCGTACTCAATTCAAATTCATGCTCCGGAACATCTCAAAACAACGTATCAGAACCATACTGAAAACCAATCGGGCAGTTACAATTTTCAATTTAGCAATTATGATAATCTGGCGCGCAATCCCATCTTATTTGCGCCCTTTGATACCACATCGTTGAGTGTGAATGGCCAAAAATTTCAATTTTCCATATTTTCCGAAAATAAAAACATCACAGCCCGCCTTATGGCATCATATTTTAAGCCCATGGCTGCGAACTTGATGCAGGCTGTTCCACAAAAGACAGAAACGGATAAGCCATATCGTTTCATGATGCTTTTTACCGATAAAACTGCATCAGTCGGGGCACTGGAACAAAAAAATGCATCAACTTACTGCTTCATGGCAAGCTGGGACACGGCCGCACTGCGGGAAACCATGCAACATGTGATGGCACACGAGTTCCTGCACCAACTAACGCCCCTGACATTTAACAGCAGCGAAAATGCAGCGCAGAAGTTTAAAAACTACAACTCAAAGCATCTTTGGCTTTATGAGGGAGTAACAGAATATTTATCTTTAAAAATGATGCTGCAAAGCAACGTTATTAGTGAACCCACATTTTTCGATTTTATATCAGCGTGTTACAGTCAGCATAAAACACTGGGTTCTTGCGCAAAAACATCACTAATTGACCTGAGCGAAAATGTGCTTCAACTGGAAGATGAAAATTGCTTCTCCGATTTTTATTACAGGGGATCATTACTGGCATTTATTATGGATGTCAACATTATAGCCACATCGAAAGGCAGGAATAATCTACTGAAAGCCATCAAAAAATACATGAATCAAAACGGTGTGCATTTCGATGAAGAAACGTTTATTGGCGAATTTTGCGAAAAAAACAATATCAGAACTGTCGGGTACCTGCTTACCAATTTTGAAAACCAATTCCGGGAAGCTTTGCATTTGGCCGGACATACCATGCAAAATGAAACCAAATGGTGGGCAAATTTCAGCTATCCGAGCTTCGGGCTAAAAGATGTGTACAGGAAAGATAATGGCCGATGGCACATTGCTTTCAAAAGTGATGCAAAAATTGATGACAAAAATATTGAGCTTTTCGCTATAGACAGAGAACAAGTTTCTTACGATGCGGTGAACCGTAAATTGATTTATCCGCCTTCAGACAAGCCTATAGAGCTTAAATACAAGTTGGGCAATCAAACAAAAAAAAACGATATCGAACCCGAATTGGTATATTCGGCCTACGAAATAAATGAGACTACACTTTCAGAAAATCAAACCTCACTGATGAAAACGGTTCGGGCTCATTTAAAAGGTGAAAAACAGTA
Source organism: uncultured Bacteroidales bacterium (assembly GCA_964413185.1). Taxonomy (GTDB): domain Bacteria; phylum Bacteroidota; class Bacteroidia; order Bacteroidales; family Salinivirgaceae; genus Salinivirga. The sequence continues at coordinate 120 of CAYPSX010000172.1, read as the reverse complement.
GCTAGAGTCCGTCTATAAAGTCCGCTAACTTCGTTACGCTTTTCATTCGCATCAGTCATTTACTTTAGTAAACTCCTGATACTCATTCAAAGCAAGCCTCGTTATCGAACTTTATAGTTC
>CAYPSX010000171.1:7095-8524 GCA_964413185.1 uncultured Bacteroidales bacterium | reverse complement strand
ATACAGCGTAATTCAGCGTCTGTGGCTCGTTTCAGCCTTTCTGCATCTTGATAAGAAAGTGGCTTCGAAACCCCGTACTGCGCATACCGCTATCCGTTGCCGGCAAGGCAATGGGACGCTCTAAAATAATCAACACACACAGAAATTATCACATTTGTGATATATTTGTTATTATGGAAAAAGAAATTCAGAAAAATAACGACCTGATTGAGGAAATAAAAGGTTTCATAAATGAAGCCAAAGAAACTGTTGCGGTAACAGCCAATTCTGCATTAACAATATTGTATTGGAATATAGGTCATCGAATAAACAATGAAATTCTTCAAAACAAACGTGCTGATTACGGACAACGAATAATAAGGGCCCTATCCAAAAAACTAACAGAAGAATTTGGCAAGGGTTGGAGCGAAAAACAATTGAGACATTGTCTACGCTTTTCGGAGACTTTTCAGGAAAAAGAAATTGTCTACGCACTGAGTAGACAATTGACATGGACACATTTTAGAACACTCATATACATTGAAAACGAATTAAGTAGAGAATTCTACGCCGAAATGTGCAGATTAGAAGGTTGGACTACAAGAGTACTTAACGAAAAAATAGATTCAATGCTGTTTGAAAGAACAGCCATATCAAGAAAGCCTGAACTGCAAATCAAGAAAGAATTAAAAGAACTTAGAGAAAACAAAAAAATAACCCCAGATATAGTGTTCAGGGACCCTTATATTCTTGACTTCTTGGATTTAGAAGACAATTTCAGTGAAAAAAATCTTGAAGAAGCCATATTGAAAGAACTGGAGAGATTCCTAATGGAGCTGGGACAAGGATTTACATTTGTAGAGCGCCAAAAGAGAATGCTAATTGATGGAGAAAGTTACAAACTGGATTTGCTATTTTATCACAGAAAACTAAAACGTCTGGTTGCAATTGATTTAAAATTAGGAAGGTTTAAAGCTGCATATAAAGGTCAAATGGAATTATACCTTCGCTACATCCAAAAACATGAATTAGAACCCGGAGAGGGCTCTCCTGTTGGTTTACTTCTATGCGCAGAAGGGAATAATGAACAAATTGAATTATTACAAATAGAAAATTCCGGAATACGCATTGCAGAATACATCACAGAATTACCACCAAAAGAAGTTCTACAGAAAAAATTGCATAGATTGATTAATACTGAAAGAAAACGATTAGAACAAAAAAATGATGATAAATAAGCCCAGCCGGCAACAAAGCTATCATATGCCAGCCAGCATCAAAGGCATATTGAGGGTTTTGTTTTACCCTCTCCCATGCGTTCAGGCTGATAAAGCCTCAGCGGGTCTGAAAGCCACGGGCCAGGCGCATATATCCGGAACGTTGAACTGCAATTTACAAATCAAGGAGATATGAAGAAATTTGCAATTGTTTTTTTATTAATTTTTAGCAC
>CAYPSX010000171.1:0-7085 GCA_964413185.1 uncultured Bacteroidales bacterium | reverse complement strand
TATAATACTATTTTCTCCATTTTGTCAAGAGTTTTTATTAATTTTTAGCACTCTTGAAGTATTTAATCAGGAATTAGAACCCATTGTAGATACCAATAAAATGTGGGTTGTATTTATGGAACCTTACGGTCCTCCTGGATTTGGGAAAAGTTATGCTTATAAAATCTCAGACAGCATATTGATTAATTCAAACTATTGGTTTAAAGTATGGGAATCGCAAGATAGCCTTTTTAGTAATTGGCAGGAATATGGATACATTAGGGAAGAGAACAGAAGGGTGTTTTATAGAAATGACAATTTCATTGGGATTGATACAATATTATACGATTTTAACCTGAACATAAATGATACTATATCACCAGATTGTCCTTTAATAATAGATAGTATTGATACTTCATATTTTGCAGGAAAAGATAGAATTACTCAATATCTTGGATATAGGGGGATAGTTAAACATATTGAAGGAATTGGTAGTACAGAGGGGCTTTGTAGTCCAATATTCTATTGTTGGACAGGGATAACACGAACATTACAATGTGTATATGAAAATAATGAAAACATTTATCATAATCCAATATATGAAAGCTGCTATATCGATAATCCATATACCTGTCATTCAGAATTCACCTATCAAATTGATTCTCTAACAGTAGCGTTTACTAATGAATCAACCGGATATTATGATGAAACTTACTGGAACTTTGGAGATGGTCAATCAAGTACCGAAGAGCATCCAATCCATGTTTTTCAAGACACAGGAGTTTATGAAGTAAGTTTAACTATATATGATTCTTTGGGTGGTTGTAATCATCAACATTCCACAAATATCGCCATATCAGAAACGCATATATCACTTCAAAATGATGTCGAAAACAAAATAAAAATATTCCCTAATCCGGTAAAAAATTCATTGAAAGTTAATAATGCAATAATTGGCTCTAAAATTCAAATAATAAACAGCTTAGGAAATATAGTTTATGAAAGTGTACTAAAAAATGAGGATAACGAAATATTCATTTCAGATTTAAGTGGATTCTTAATTATTAGGATCATAGATAAGAAAGGAAAAGAATTAATCATAAAAAAAATAGTAAAATAAACAGCTGGTAACACCTGCAGGAACCGTAGCCAATACTAAGCAAAGTGTCAATAATCAAATAAATTTGACAGTTTGAATTTTAATACTGTTTATTTTGACAAAAAAATAATTAATTGTCAAATTTTACTTAATTTTGACAAAAACAGATTTTAATGTCAAAAGAAGCGATTCCATACGATAGAACTAAACCATATAATAACCTTCCGTTATTACCACCAGATGATAAAAATGTAGTCACGATAGAAGTTTTAAAAGCTTTGAATAATGCGAATAAAGCCTTAGCAGAATTGAAAGGATTAGCGAGAAAATTACCGAATCAATCAATGCTGGTAAATACTATTGCATTGAGAGAAGCAAAAGCCAGTACCGAGATAGAGAATATTTTCACGACAGAAGATGAGTTGTATAAATCACTTACGGTAAATGATTCATACCTGAATGGTAATGCAAAAGAGGTGTTACGATATCGTGAAGCCTTATGGAGGGGTTATACCGAAATAGTAAATAATGATAATTTTACTATTGATTCATTGATAAAAATTTATCGGGAAATTCAAAATGTAAACGATGGAATACGCCCTCCGCAAACAGAGACAGTCATAAAGAAAAGAGGAAGCGGATTACTCAGCGGCGAAGTGATTTACACCCCGCCGAGAGGAAAAAAGATAATAAATGAAAAACTGAATAATCTGATAGAATATATCAATGATGATAACAAATACGATTACGACCCGCTAATTAAATTAGCAATTTCTCATTATCAATTTGAGGCAATCCACCCGTTTCGTGATGCAAACGGGAGGGTAGGTCGAATTTTAAGTATTTTACTCATGGTTCAAAAAAAATTACTGGATACTCCAATTTTATACTTAAGTGCCTATATCATCCAGAGAAAAGATGATTATTATAGACTTTTAAATGAAGTAACAAGTCGCAGGCAATGGAAAAATTGGATAATTTATATGCTAAATGCAGTAGAAGAGACTTCAATTTACACGATAAATAAAATAGAGGAAATCGATAGATTATTTGACAGAACCTTAAAATTGGTTGAAGATAAGTTACCACTTATTAGAAAAGAAGTTGTAGAGAAATTATTTGAACAACCTTACACGAGTCCGAAAAGATTATTAGATAAAAACTTGAAAAGTTTGAATACAGCTAAGAAATATTTAGGACAGATGGAGGAATTGGGAATTTTAGTTCCAGAAAAAATTGGAAAAGAAACTGTTTATTTAAATATAGATTTATATAACTTATTATCAGAAACATAGAAATAACCGTGTTGGGTACAACATGCTGTCATACGCCATGCGGGCGGGCTTCCAGCATCCAAGGAGGTCGGCTTTAGCAAAATTTGTAACGGGGGATAAGGAAGTGGCTTCGAAACACCGTACCGCGCATACCCTGTCCGCTACCCAACATAAAAAAAGCGCAAGGAAATCTAAGAAGTTGTAATTAGGAGGTTCAATCCAAACCGATAACCCGTGTAGAGGGCTCCGTCTAATTATCATCGGAGTTTATCATATTGAAGCAGAAGCCCGGAAATTCACAGACTTTGCACAAAATAAAAGAAGAAAATTGAAATGGTTGCCCAAATGTTGCCCAAAAACAAAGGGTGAACCCTGTAAAAGATTCACCCTTAGTTGTCTGGTTTTTATTATTGCTCCCCCTCTAGGATTTGAACCTAGGACCCCATGATTAACAGTCATGTGCTCTAACCAGCTGAGCTAAGGAGGAATTTTAGATCGTCGTTTTCTTACAAACGCGATGCAAAAGTAATGACTGTTTTTGTTCCTGCCAAATATTTTTCAGAAAAAAATTCGTATTATTTTTCAATTTAAAGTATTTCAGGAGTATAGCGATGAATATTTTTGGAAAAAGAAGTATAACTCAAACGCCGTCAATTAAAAACAAACGCTTAAAACAGGATGTATTTAACGTAAAAATCTAAGCATCAAATACACAAAGCTTTTTTTGTTTAAATGCATAAAAAAAGGCAATTTTGCGTGGTCAATTTTACCAGTGATAAAATAAATTCAGTTGTAATTATGAAGAAAATCCTTGGAATGGGCAATGCCCTGGTCGATATGCTCGTGCAAATACCCAATGATGAATTGTTGAATGATATTAATTTTCCCAAAGGCAGTATGCAATTGGTCGATATTGCACAAAGCGATGCGGTTATGCTAAAAACGCAGGATATGCCCATCCAACAACTAAGTGGCGGATCTGCCGGAAATACAGTTCATGGAATTGCATCACTGGGCGGACAAACCGGATTTATTGGTAAAGTTGGTGAAGACGAATTGGGTGACTTTTTTCACAACGACCTGAAAAATGCCGGTATTTCATCTACTTTTATTAAAAGTAAAACGGCTACCGGTAAGGCTATCGCTATGATTACCCCCGATAGTGAACGAACTTTTGCCACACACCTCGGGGCCGCCGTAGAACTCTCTGCCAGCGATTTGAAGCCCGAAATGTTCGACGGTTATCATATTTTTCATATCGAAGGCTACCTCGTTCAAAACCATGAACTGCTCGAAAGAGCCATGGAGCTTGCAAAACAAGCCGGTGCAAAAGTATCCGTCGATCTGGCCAGCTTTAATGTAGTTGAAGAGAATTACATTTTTTTGTGGGATATTGTAAAACAATATGTCGACATACTTTTCGCCAACGAAGAAGAAGCCAAAGCGTTTACCGGCAAGGAACCCGAAGAAGCACTTCAAATAATTGCTGAACACGTTGAAATTGCTGTAGTTAAAGTGGGGAAAAAAGGTGCCTTTATCCAATCAGCCAATCAAAAAGTAAAAGTCGAAGCTGTTGGAGTTGATGCCATTGACACCACCGGTGCCGGCGATCTTTTTGCGTCAGGCTTTTTATTTGGGCTGCTCAATGATTGGTCACTGGAGAAATCCGGAAAATGCGGTGCTGTAATGGCAGGAAAAATCATTTCAAAAATTGGCGCAAGACTCTCTGTTGAAGAAATTGTGGAAGTGAAAAAGCAAATTGCCGCCATTAATGCACCATGAGATAAAATTTATAAAATAATGTAATGCTTCAGGTTAGCTGAATTATAATCTCTTTGCCATTGATTTTGTAATTCGGTACATTTACTGCCATTCTATCAAAACACGCAATGAAAAGCATACGGCAAATATCGCTACGTAACAGACTTATGCTGTTTTTTCTGGTAATTGGCATTGGCAGCATCATTGCCGTTGATGTTTATTATTTTAAAATGAACGAGCGGGCTGTGTATCAGCGTACTTTTCAACAACTCACATCGGTAAGGGTGGTGAAAAAGCGCCAGATAGAAACGTTTTTTAAAGACAGGGCGCATGAAATTGAATTAATTGCAGCTTCTGTAAAACCCGGAAAATTACAAGGAAACACTTCAAAGCATAGTATAGTACCTGCTCCCGCTGTAATTAAACACCTTCAGTCTTTGGGCTATTTTGATCGGTTAATAATTGTAGACCTAAAAGGAAAGGTTGTGAATTATGATATTAAAAAAAATGAACGGGATATGTATCGCGCTGATACCCAATTTATCCATAATAAGCCGGTTTTTGCAGAACTATACAGGCAGGTTCTGAATAATAATGGAACGCATATTTCTGACTTCACTTTTGAGTTTGTTTCAAAAAATGCAACAGCACCATCCCTCTATATTGCGTCAGCGGTTGCAGGGGCTAATAAGCAACCTGTTGGCGTTGTATCCGTTCAGATTTCGCTCGATGCGATTAACGAAATTATGCTGGAAAATTCTCCAAACAGCGGGCTTGGCGAAAGTGGCGAGTCGTATCTTGTGGGTGCAGATTACCTAATGAGAAGTACCAGCCGCTTTAATCCCAATTCAGTTCTGAAAACCAAAGTAAAAACCAATGCCAGCATTAAAGCACTAAAAGGTAAGACATCAACGGGAATTGTTGATGATTACCGCGGAATTAGTGTGTTCAGCTCGTTTGGTCCTTTAGATATACAGGGACTGAACTGGGTTATTCTTGCAGAAATAGATTATAATGAAGCCATGGTGCCGGTTTTTCGGGCTAGAAACGACATTTTATATATCAGTATTTTGGTTGGCTTCATTATTATTGGGTTGTCGGCATTTTTATCTTCAAGAATTATCGCCCCAATTCGTAGATTAAAAGATGCGACCAACCTTGTGGAAAAAGGCAATTACGATGTGCATATTGAAATGGATACCAGCGACGAAGTTGGAAAGCTTGTAACAGCTTTTAATAACATGACCCGGCATATTAAAACACAAACAAAGGAACTAAAAAACCGCGAAGAACGGCTTTCTCATTTCTATAAGGCCACTTCAGACGGCATTGTGCTACATAAAAATGGCAAACCTCTTCTGATAAACAAAGCGTTGCAGGATTTAACCGGTTTTTCAACTGATGAATTAATGCAGATGAATGTTTCAGACATCATTTTACAAAAAAACAGCCTCGCGGAAGCTTATTTATTTGAAGCGCAAGTCGTTATGAAATCAAATGCAACTTTCCCTGCCGAGATCCAGGAGAGTGATATTGACTATAAAAATGCGACAGTCAAAGCTTGGGTTATTCGCGATATAACCAAACGCAAACAAATAGAGAAAGCGCTCGAAAATGAAAGAAAAAAACGACTTTCAGCCGTATTTGATGGCCAGGAGCATGAAAGGCAACGATTGAGCAGGGAATTACACGACGGGCTGGGACAAGGCATGATCGCCCTGAGCTTAATGGTTGAAAATACATCGTTAGAAAATTCAACAAATGCCGGTAAACGGTTTTCATCAATTAAAAAAAATTTAGACGAACTTATTGCTGAAGTAAGACAAATATCAGGCAATCTGATGCCACCTGTATTAATGGAGCTTGGTCTCGAAACCGGAATGAAACAGTTATGCAGGAATATGAATACCAATGCAGGTGTTACAATCAATTTCGATTCGCAGGGACAATACGATAAAGTTGATCATAAAACCGTTACCTATTTATATAGAATTGCCCAGGAAGCCGTTACCAATGCCATTAAACATGCAAACGCAAAAGAAATTAACGTGCAATTACTTGAACATGCAAAAAGCATTTCATTGATAATTGAAGATGATGGCGTTGGGTTCGATCCCGATAATCTTCCCGGCGAAACAGGAAACGGAATTTATAATATACGAGAGCGTATTAAAATACTGAACGGGCAAATTGAAATTATTTCAAAACATAACGAAGGAACACTAATCAACACAAGAGTTCCGAAAGCTTAAGGAAATTTAACCAAGAACCTATGGATTTAATAAAAGTTGTATTAATTGATGACCACCAAATAGTACGCGATGGTATTAAAGCGCTTCTCCATGATGAACCCGGCATTGAAATAGTGGCAGAAGCAAAATGCGGGGAAAATCTTTTGGAACTCATAGATGAAAATAGGCCGGGTGTTATTTTAATGGATATTTCCTTGCCCGGAAAGTCGGGAATTGAATTATGCAAAGACCTTATTCAGAGGAATACGCAGGCTAAAGTGCTTATTTTATCGATGTATCTGAACGAAGACTTTATATTGAACGCAATAAAAGCCGGGGCAAAAGGATATTTACCGAAAAATACATCAAAACCAGAACTTATTAATGCTATCAAAACCATAAATGAGGGCGAAGAATACTTCAGCGAGAGCGTTTCGGAGATTATTCTGAAAAGTTACATGAAAAATATAAAGCAAAAAGAAGAAAAAAACAACATGCTCGATACGCTCAGTAAAAGAGAAATAGAAATATTGAAGTTGTTTGCCGAAGGTCTTACAAATAAGGAAATTGCCGATCAGCTTTGTATTAGTATTCGTACAGTCGAATCGCATAAAACGCATATAATGCAGAAACTTCATATAAAATCCACTGTCGATTTGATTAAGTATGCCATAAAGAATAAAATTATAGATATTTAGTGTCCGTCCATAATGTCCGATTTCTGCGTTATGCTCGTATTTA
>CAYPSX010000170.1:0-8527 GCA_964413185.1 uncultured Bacteroidales bacterium | reverse complement strand
AAGGAAATTTTTTCTTTTTTTGTTTCGTATGCAAGCAATATGTTATCACGTTCTTCGATGTAAACTATTTCCTGATTGAGTGAAATGAAAAAAATGTTTGTATCTTTCGAAAACGGAATTATCAAGTCAATTATATGTTTAGGTCAGGATTTACTATACTTTTCATACTTCTATTTGGTAATGCTTTGGTCGCTCATGAACTTTCTAAAGATACATTGATAATTGGTTCGGAGCTTGGTTATCCTCCATATTGCTATACAGATAAAGATGGAGAGGCTGTGGGTTATTCAGTGGAAATTTTTAAGGAAGCTGCCAAAGCAGCCGGATTAAATATTGAATTTAAAACCGGTATTTGGAGTGAAGTTAAACAAATGCTCGCAACAGGCGAAATTGATGCCCTTCCGCTTGTTGGGCGGAATGCCGAACGTGAAAAAATATTTGACTTTACACATACTTATTTAACTTTATCGGGTTGCCTGGTTGTGCAAAAATCAGACAAACATATTAAAACGCTCAGGCAGCTTGAGGGTGAGTGTGTTCTGGTGATGGAAGGCGACAATGCACATGAGTTTTTGCTTAAATCTGAGCATGATATCGAAGTAAAAGCAACAGATACTTATTCGACTGCGCTGCAACTCCTGGCAGCCGGGGAGTGTAAAGCAGTTGTTATGCAGAAATTGCTGGCTTACCAGTTAATTGAAAATTTGGAGCTTCGTAATGTAATTGTCACGGCAACTTTAGATGAATTTCAACGGAATTTTAGCTTTGCCGTAAAAGAGGGCGATAGTGCACTTCTTAAACGTTTGAACTATGGGCTGGAAAAAATAGAAAAGAGTAATGTTAAAAGACGCCTCGATGACAAGTGGCTTGCAACGACAAAATATGTACGGTATACAAAAGAAGTGTTGGTTGTCGGAGGCGATGCCTATTACCCGCCTTTTGAGTATTTAGATGAGAATGGTATTCCCAGTGGTTTCAATGTAGAGTTGATGAAATTAGTGGCTGAAAAAGCCGGCTTTGAAATTCAATTTGAACTGGGTTTGTGGAATGAAGCTATACATAAACTTGAAAAAGGTGAAGTTGATATTATTCAGGGCATGTATTATTCTTCGGAGCGCGATAAAAAATACGATTTTACTTCTCCGTTTTTGTTTGTCAACCAGGTTTTAATCGGAAAAGTTGGCGATAATTTGCCCACTACGTTAAGTGAATTATCCGGACATAAAATAGCTGTCCAAAAAGGCGATGTAGGTCATCAGTTTTTAAAAGCCAACGGGCTTGGAGATTATTTAAAGGTTATGGACTCGCAAGAAGATGCCATAAGACAGGTTCGTAACGGAGTGTGCGATTTCGCCATGGGCGGCTCTTACATTCAAATGGATGTATGTGAAAATCAAGCGTGGGAAATGGAAATTGGAAAAACACCTTTCCTTACGTCCGAGTATTGCATTGCAACAAGGCAGAACGATTTGGTACTGCTTACCCGCTTATCTGAAGCATTGCTTGCACTCAAAGCTACCGGTGAATACCGAAAATTGTTTAATAAACATCTGGGAGTGTATGATGATACTTCAAAAACGTTACGAAAACTCTATAATGTTCTTTATTGGGCGGCAGGAATTATTCTGTTAATTCTTGTTTTGGCATTCGTTTGGACACGAATAATGAGAAGAGTTGTAGCACGTAAAACCGCTGAACTCAAGGTAGCTAATCATCAATACGAATCTTTAAATGAAGAGTTAAGGCAAAATAATGAGGAGTTACAACAGGCAAAAGAAAGAGCAGAAGAGGCCGACAGATTGAAATCGGCATTTTTGGCCAATATGAGCCACGAAATCAGAACCCCCATGAACGGTATCATAGGCTTTGCAAGTTTGCTCAAAAAGCCGAAAATCACCGAAAGACAACGCGAAAAGTACAATGACCTTATTTATTCGAGCAGCAAACAATTGCTCAATATCATTAACGATATTTTGGATATCTCGAAAATCGAAACCAACCAAATTACAATTCACAAAGAAAAAGTCAATGTTTCGGAGGTTCTGCTTGAGGTAGTTAAGCTACATCAGAACAATGCCTCAAAGAAGAATATTCAATTAACTGGCGATTTGCCCCCGGAGTTAAATGATATGGTGCTGGTAACCGATAAAACAAAATTCTACCAGATCGTGAATAATTTGGTTGTCAATGCACTGAAGTACACAGAAAATGGGAAGGTTGTAATTGGTTGTAATGTTTTGAATGATGAATGCGAATTTTACGTAAAAGATACTGGTGAGGGCATCGACCCGATACTGCATAAGAAAATTTTCGATCGTTTCCGACAGGCCGAATCCGGATACAAACGACAACATGGCGGCGCCGGACTTGGACTGGCCATTTCAAAATCGTTCGTTGAGCTGCTGGGCGGCAAAATTTGGTTGGAATCAGAACCAGGAAAAGGATCTACTTTTTATTTTACATTGCCGCGGTAGTGCCAAGTCAAGCTTAATCTTTTTTTTCAATTTTATGTTCATAGCCTCTCTCCGGCCTTTCTGTTTTGTGATATGGTGGTGTGGTATTACGAGTCGATTTCTTATCAGTTTACACTGACTATTTTTACGTGCCACAAATGCCCGAAAACCTCTGAACCCGCATGCGCTATACCATAGTATATGTGCTTTCGTGATTTATTTCAGACAATTCGGCAACATTTCTAAAAATCCAATGCATTTGTCATAATTAAGCTCATAAAAGTTTACACCAAGATTAATTGTCTCATAATATTTCGCCTGGTTGTTTTTGTAATATTCTTCTGAAGGTATTTTCCAAAAATCATGTCCTAATTTCTCTGCAACGAACCATTTCTCAATTAATCTGGCTGCTCTGCCGTTTCCATCTCTAAAAGGGTGTATGTGTACAAATCGTAAATGAATCAGGGATGCGAAATAAAAGACTTCAATTTCATCAAGGTCAGATGAAATTAACTCGCTTAAATCCTGAAAGAATAATTTCATTTCTTTCTCCACAAATTCAGGTTCAACTGCCATATATGCTAAACCTGTTTTTTCAAAAACACCAACTTGCTCAATACGATATTTCCCTCTTTTACTTCTTATCAGTAAGGTATCTGAGAATATTTTATGGCAATTCAATAAGTTCTTTTCATTCAGTTTGTTCGTCTGTGCAAAACCATAAGCTTCAATCAAATCCTCTATTTCTTCACTTTCTTTTCCTGCTTTGAACTTATCCTTATTCATTTCATAATTCATGTAAGAATTCAAATCGATGCTATTCCCTTCTATATTTGAAGAATAAACAGCAGAGGCCTTTGTAAGATATTCAAATTCACCACGATTTTTCGAAAAATCAAAATGACTAATCAGTTTAGATATTTCATTCCCGATTGATTTCTTATATGTGTCTAAATATTTCCTTTCCGTTATTCGCATTTATCCGTTTTTTAAACACAAATATACTCATTTTTAATGTCAAATCATCTTAGAACACCGTGGTTTCTGAGTATGAAACACAACGTAGATTTATTGAAATCCATGTTTTTTGTCTCAACTTTTTCATTTTTTAATCTTCCAATACATTTCCAAATTTCCCTTTTTTATTGTAATTTTGCACTCCAAAATACAAACCATATTTGCTATGTTTGACAATCTTACGGAACGGTTAGAAGGCTCCTTTAAGCTTTTAAAAGGACAGGGACGAATTTCAGAAGTTAATATTGCCGAAACACTGAAAGATGTGCGCCGTGCCTTGCTCGATGCCGATGTGAACTATAAAATTGCCAAGGATTTTACCGACGATGTTAAGGAGAAAGCTCTGGGCGCAAACGTGCTCAACGCAGTGAAACCCGGCCAGATGATGGTGAAAATCGTGCACGATGAATTGGCCGAGTTAATGGGCGGAACTGCCGAAGAAATGAACTTGCAAGGGCAACCGGCCGTAATTCTAATGGCCGGATTACAAGGTTCCGGTAAAACAACTTTCTCCGGTAAGCTTGCCAATTTCCTGAAAACTAAAAAGTCGAAGAATCCTTTACTGGTTGCAGGCGACGTTTACCGTCCGGCTGCCATTGACCAGTTAAAAGTGGTTGGCGAACAAATCAACACCCCGGTTTATACCGAAGACGACAATAAAAATCCGGTGAAAATTGCCAAAGCAGCCATCAAAGAGGCCAAAACCAAAGGTTACGATGTGGTAATCATCGATACTGCCGGACGTTTGGCTATTGACGAAATGATGATGAACGAAATTTCATCTATCAAAGATGCTGTAAACCCGCATGAGATATTGTTCGTAGTTGATTCTATGACAGGGCAGGATGCCGTAAATACCGCAAAAGAATTTAACGACCGCCTCGATTTCGATGGCGTTGTACTCACAAAACTCGATGGTGATACACGCGGTGGTGCCGCATTATCTGTTCGCAGAGTGGTCAATAAGCCCATCAAATTTGTTGGTACGGGCGAAAAACTCGATGCACTCGATGTATTCCACCCCGACCGTATGGCCGACCGTATTTTGGGTATGGGCGATATTGTTTCACTCGTGGAACGTGCGCAGGAACAATTCGACCAGGATCAGGCGCGTAAACTCAATAAGAAACTGGCCAAAAACCAGTTCGATTTTGACGATTTTCTGAGCCAAATACAGCAAATCAAGAAAATGGGAAATATCAAAGACCTGGCATCCATGATTCCCGGCGTAGGAAAAGCACTGAAAAAAATGGATGTTGATGATGATGCATTTAAAGGTATTGAAGCCATTATTCGGGCCATGACGCCAGCCGAGCGCAAGCAGCCAAATATCATTAATGGCTCACGCAGAAAACGTATTGCCGTGGGTAGTGGTACCGATGTGCAGGAAGTAAACCGCCTGATCAAACAATTTGCAGAAACCCGCAAAATGATGAAAATGATGAGTTCCGGTAAAATGAAAAACATGATGGGTAAGATGCCACAACAATAAAATTTTTAGGACACATGCAGTTAATCGACGGAAAAAAAATATCGCAGCAGTTAAAAGACGAAATCGCACAAACAACAGCACGCCGTAAAGACAATGACCTAAAAACACCACATTTGGCCGTTATTTTGGTTGGCGAAGATGGCGGTAGTCAAACCTACGTAAAAATGAAAGTAAAAGCCTGCGAGCAAGTTGGCTTTAAATCTACCAAAATAGATTACCCCGATACCGTTACCGAAGAGGAATTACTGCAAAAAATTGAGGAAATCAATAAAAATGATGATGTTGACGGGCTTTTAGTGCAATTGCCTTTGCCCAAACATATTTCTGAAGAAAAAGTAATTGAGACCATTCATCCTTCAAAAGATGTTGATGGTTTTCACCCTATCTCCATGGGAAAACTGGTAGCCGGTATGCCCACATTTTTACCTGCTACGCCCGCCGGAATTATGGAGCTGCTCGAACGCTACAACATCGAAACCGAAGGAAAACATTGCGTGGTTCTCGGGCGCAGCCATATCGTTGGCACACCCATGACACTGCTCATGTCGCGCAAAGCCAAACCCGGAAATGCCACCGTTACCGTATGCCACAGCCGCACCAAAAATCTGGAAGAATTTACACGTCAGGCCGACATCATTATTGCAGCATTGGGTGCTCCGGAATTTGTGAAAGCTGATATGGTGAAAGAAGGCGCCGTAATTATCGATGTGGGTACAACCCGCGTAAAATCAGACAAAACCAAAAGTGGCTGGAAACTCAAAGGCGATGTGGCGTTTGATGAAGTTGCCGAAAAAGCTTCCTACATTACGCCCGTGCCGGGCGGAGTAGGGCCAATGACCATTGCTTCGCTGCTTAAAAATACGCTCAAAGCAGTTGAAATGAAAGAAGAATAAGTTTCAACATAAAAATTATATCTCAAGCCCCGGATTTTTTTCGGGGCTTTTTTTATCAAACTTTTTTCGGCGCTTCCTGTTCTAAAAGCATGATAGATAAAGAATATACGCCTCCAAAAGAAAAGCTTGAGTTCATTAATAATTGCCTGGCGTGCGGACACGAAACCTTTCATCATTATATTGATACAAAAGCTCAAATGCACCAAACGCCGGAGCAATTTTCTTTTGTCAGGTGTGATGAATGCAGTTTGGTTATGCTCAATCCACGCGTGAAACCAGATTTTTTAAAAGACTATTACACCAATTTTTATTTACCATTTAGAGGCCCTGCAGCGTGGGGCAAATACGCACCGTTGGTTGAGCGCAATTTGCGTAAAACCGATGAAAAACGCGTGAAGCTTGTCAAACGTTTTGCAAACATCAACTTAAATAGCCGCGTGCTCGATGTGGGCTGTGGAAAGCCAACTTTTCTGAAACGACTTCAGGCGCAAACCGGCTGCTTCGCCAAGGGCATCGACTTTACCGATGAAGGTTGGAAGGCTGATTCTGAGAAATATGCCAATCTTGATTTAGACGTTGTCGAATTTGATCAATTCAACGATGCTAAACCTTACGAATTGATTACCATGTGGCATTATCTGGAACACGATTACGACCCGCAAAAAACATTACAGCAAATGCTGAATGTTGTGCATAAACATTCACGACTGATTATTGAAGTCCCCAATCTGAATTCCTGGACACGCAGGTTGCAGAAAGAAAACTGGGAAGGTTTTCATACACCGCGACATACTGCTATTTACAACCCGGAAACCATGAAAGTATTACTTGAAAAAGGCGGTTGGGCAGTTGAAAAAATTAATCAACATGGAACGCTCGATCCTTATCCGCTTTTTTGGATGGGGCAGATGGAGAGAAAAGGAATTGACTGGAGCAAGTCAATGCAACCAAAATTCATCGGGTTTGTTGCCGGAATGATTTTTACTTCGCCCATATTTGCCCTCAAAAAGTGGCTGTCAGCAGGAGTAATGACCATTGTAGCGCGTCCGAAATAACTTTAAAAAGGTAACAATTTTTCTCCGCCCCAGGTGCCTTCAGATTTGAAAGGCCTGAAACGGGCAAATAATTCTTCGCTGTACCAGTTGACTTCGCGAGTTTTTTTGACAACACGTAAATGGTCATTGTTTTTGTATGCATAAGCCAGCATCGATTCTTCATCTTTCCACAAGCTAAACGTAGCCATCTGTTTGATAGGCAACTCGCCAATTCCCCTGGCATAAATGAGACCATCGTAACGCTCAAGTGATTTGCTGGTACCGGGCACATAATTCCAAAAACGTAAAAGTTGCGATGTTGCAATGGTGGCGCGGGTAATAACCGCAGTAATGTCGCCGGGTATTTCGGCATCCGGTTTAAACGGATTTGTGCCGCTCCATTTCCCATGGGATTTAATGGGGTGCATAAAAACAGTATATTGCTCTTTTGCTTTTGCCCTGTAGAGTTCATGTAATTTAGAATGATGCAGGAATTTTTCCGCTTGCTCCTGATTTTCCCAAACAGTTAGTAGTGCGTACGTCGAAAAATCAGCATCTACACGGAAACCGTTGCCTCCGCCTGTTCCCATAAGCTTGTAGAACGTCAGTCCTTCAATATTCTTGAGATGTTTATGGGCGAATTGCATCATTGTGAATGCCCAGAATTTGTTGCGAAATCCTTTATATCGGATTAGCGAAATAGTTACTACCGGTAATTGCATAATTATTTAGATACTGTCTATAAAGTGAAGTTTAATATTAAAGATACAATTTATTAACGGTTTTGTTGGGATGTTTAAAATATATCGAAAACATATTGACGATTGCAACATATTTTTCTTATTTTTGCTTCAAAATAAGAATAATGCATCTGATTATGTGTTATAATAGTTAAAAAATAAAATCAATCAACTATGAAACAACTATTGTTAATTTTCGCTATTGCAGGAGTTTTTGTAGCCTGCAATTCAACTTGTGCAAAAGACACAGATGAAAAAGCTAAAACCGAGCAGGTAACCAATGAAAAGGCTGCACCGTGCGATCACGATCACAGTGCAAAAGAAGGCCACGATCATAAAGCCGAGCCATGCGACGACGAGAAAAAGACGAAATCGGATTGTGACCATGTGAAAACATCAGACTGCGATGAAAAAACCAAATCTGATTGCGGTGGAAAAACTGCAAGCGTGCACACGCCCTGCTAAACGAATTGCGTGAAAACAAAGAAAAGCCCGGTAAGATTTACTTATCGGGCTTCTTATTTGTTTTTGAAAAAGTGTTTTAGTACGTCTATAAAGTCCGACTTCTGCATTTCGACATGCTCAATGTATCACATTTCGACATGCTATATGTGTCACGTTATGCCCGTATTTAAAACAGTCACTTCGGCAAGCTCAGCGCATCGCATCCCGCGAATGGGGAATCACATTATTCGGCTTCGCAGGCCTCGAATTCGAGCTTTTTATACGAACTCATAAAAATATTTAGAGCCAGTCCAAAAAGTTAGTGTCTGATTCATAAAGTCGGGGTGTTCAGTGAATAAACTCCATTTTCAAGGCTTTATTCGCAAGCCTCAAAATATTCAATGGTGCTCATGAGCTCCCTTTGGTCGGTTCGAAACTCAAAGTCGTTGAGTCC
>CAYPSX010000169.1:3832-8561 GCA_964413185.1 uncultured Bacteroidales bacterium | reverse complement strand
AGATGGAACCTCCTATTTCTGACATTCAGTATTTTACCTTTAGTGTTCCATAATAATCATGTGCGTGTACTTCGACACGCTCAGCATTAATGTGTCAAAGAATTTGTCATGGCTCGGTTCATCTGTTTATTTTTAATTGCTTTAGCTTCCATTTAAGAGTTCTAATTTAAGCATATAAAAGGAAGTATGCAATTTGTTGTTGCAAAAGTATATGTATAGAAGAAAAAAACAATTATCAGCAAGGCACCGGGTAAATTATTCATTAACATTTTTACAAAGCAACCTGACCCGAACAGACATGAAGTACTCATTTGGTGACTATCAATCCTAAAAAGCCATGCATGAGGACTCAATCGGAAGCGGGGAGAAATTTGGGAGAAAAAATATGCAAAACAATGCGAAGTTTTGCGAAAACATGATACAAAAAAAGCCTTGCAACATCAATAATTGTAAGGCTTTGTGAAATTTTGTGATTTTTGGAGATGTGCCCAGAACAGGAATCGAACCTGCACTTCATTGCTGAAACTAGTCCCTGAAACTAGCGCGTCTACCAATTCCGCCATCTGGGCTATAAAAAGAAAGAAAAGTGCCCGGAACAGGAATCGAACCTGCACCCACTTACGTGGACATGGCCCTCAACCATGCGCGTCTACCTATTCCGCCATCCGGGCTACTAAAAGCGGTGCAAATATACATGATTTATCTAATCTGCCAAAATCAATTTTTCGTTTTTTTTATTTTTTTAATGCTTCGATTATTCTCGTTCAATCAAACTACTGAAAATGAATTCATGCCAACTTTAACACTTAATCAGTAACCACTATGGATTTTTATGACGGCAAATTCTAACAGCCATAGCCAATGTGAATCAAACAAAATTGTAGTACCTTTGCACATTGAAAATACGTGCTGATGAGAGAACTTTTTTCGGAATACGCTTTACCGGCAACATTGGCCATCATTATGGGTGGCATGGGACTTTCGCTTGAGTTTAAAGATTTCAGGCGGATTTTTATTCGTCCGCGCCCTATTCTAACAGGTTTATTTAGCCAAATGATAGTGTTACCGCTCATTGCTTTTCTTTTGGTGGGTTTTACAAATCTTGATCCGTACATTAAAGCAGGCTTTATTCTTATTGCAGCATGCCCGGGCGGAACAGCCTCTAATCTTGTAACCCATTTACTGAAAGGTAATTTGGCATTGTGTGTTTCACTATCGTCGCTCAACAGCTTGCTAATTCTCATTACTCTGCCGCTATACGTGAATCTTGCTTTACAGCTTTTTGTGGGCACATCGGCAGAAATTCATCTTCCTTTTTCACAAACCATGCAGGAGGTTTTCTTTGTAATTGCCATTCCGGTTTTTACGGGTATGCTTATTCGCTACTGGTACAAAGAGCTGGCCATTAAACTGGAGAAACCGTTGCGTTATTTCATGACGTTGCTTTTGCTGTTGGTATTCGTGATTGTCATATTTTTTGAAGAAAAAGAGGAAGCCTCACAAATTAAATACTATCTGGATATTCTTCCATGGGCATTGAGTCTCAACGTAATTTCAATGGTGGCCGGTTTCCTTATTGGAATGCTCATGCAAACCGGGTATAAAAACAGCTATACCATTAGTATTGAAGTTGGTTTACAAAACAGTGCGCTGGCTATTTTTGTGGCAAAAAGTCTCCTGGACAACAATACAATGGCCGTTGTGGCGGTTATTTACAGCTCCTTTACTTTCTTTTCTACAGCATTAATTGGCTGGCTTTTTAAACAATATGTGTTTAACCGGTATGTGAATAAAAAGCGGTTGTTTTAATAACTTGATAACCAACGCAAGGCAGCTTCTTCTGTATTAAAAACCCTGAAGATATAATGATTGATTTTAGCCATTTCCATGTACAATACAGACATGGCTGTTTCTTTTGTGTTTTCAACCAAAAAGGCATCAATTATACGATTATATTTTTGCAAGGTTTTTTGCATTTCGTCCGTTATGAGATTTAGCGCATCAATATTAAAAGACAATATTGCTTGCCTTGCATCAGTCAGTAACTTCAAATCCCGGGGAAAATATTGGCGCGATTCTTTTAATGAGACATGATCTACCAATTGCTCGAGTGTAATTACACCCTCCATTTTCACATACACAATCCCCGATTGATTATCTAGTTTTGTTTTTATCATATTAATGCTTCATTTCCTGAACAAATATACATTATTATCATGATAAATAAGATACGTAAAAAATCGTGCTTTTATTTTTTCTGGAAGATTTTTCTGAACAAAACCAGCTGAATAACGTCAAAAAAGTGAACCCAAAATTAAAGAAAAGATTATGGACAAAACAGAATTGCACAATATTGACAAAAAAGTTTCACGAATCGGACTGGGCACATGGGCTATTGGAGGTTGGATGTGGGGCGGTACAGAAGAAAAAAAATCAATCAATACAATTTTAACCGCCATTGATAAAGGAATAAACCTCATCGACACGGCGCCTGTTTATGGATTCGGAACTTCGGAAAATATTGTAGGTAAAGCCATTCAGGAATACGGCAAGCGCGATGATTTGGTCCTCGTTACAAAAGTTGGCCTCGACTGGAAAAACGAACAGCCTTTTCGCAACTCCACAAAAGAGCGTTTGCAGAAAGAACTGGACAACAGTTTAAAACGCTTGCAAACGGATTATATAGATGTATATATGATTCACTGGCCAGATCCGCTTGTACCGTTCGAAGATACCGCCGAACAAATGGAGAAATTCAAAAAGCAGGGAAAAATTAAATCTATTGCTGTAAGTAATTATTCGCCCGAGCAAATGGATCAATTCAGGAAAGGTGGCCATTTGGACGTTTGCGAACCGCCCTATAACCTGTTTGAACGTGGCATTGAGAATGATGTACTCCCCTACTGCAATAAAAACGACATCAAAACATTGGTTTATGGTTCTATTTGCCGCGGCTTACTTTCGGGAAAAATGCACGGTGAGCGCCAGTTCGAAGGCGATGACTTGCGACAAGCCGACCCGAAATTTAAGGGAGAACGATTTGAAATGTACCTGAGTGCGGTTGAAAAGCTGGATAAATTTGCACACGCAAATTATGGAAAAGATGTTATACATCTGGCTGTACGATGGATACTCGATCAGGGTGCAGATATTGCACTTTGGGGAGCCAGAAAACCCGAACAATTAGATGTAATTGATGAAATGAGCGGATGGCATTTGAATGATGAAGACATGAAACAAATTGATAACATTTTGGAGAAAACCATACTTGATCCGGTTGGGCCGGAGTTTATGGCACCACCTGCCAGAGAATAATCTAAAGTGTTCGTCAATAAAAAAATCGCCTGCAACCATAATTACCTTATAAGTTGCAGGCGTTTTTCGTTTGTCAGTTTAGCTATTTACACCCAAGTTCAGTGCGTTATACTTAATTTCAAAATTCTCCTGTGCCTGATGAATAATGTCGATGGTTTCAGAAGCTGTATTCATCACTTTTTCAAGCTCTTTATCTAAATCAGGTGACTGAATATCAAACAATTCAACCTGAATAAGACCCAGCTTTTCAATTAAGCTTTGCTGTGTATTGTGCACATCGTTGAGTTTGTTCAACACAGATTTCATTATTTCCAATTTTTGTTCTTTGCTTTTTGCCATAATACAAAATTTTAATCCTCAATATTGAGAATGAGGTTGTTTATTCATTAAGCTAACATATTTGCAGGGTTCATTGTTTATTCATCAACTTTGTAGCTGATAAGCGGAACCAAAACAAAGACCATTTTTAATCAAAAAACGAGCCTCGCATAATGCGAAGCCCGTTTATATGCTCTTTTCTGTTTTAGTTTAGTAATTGAATATTTCCTCTAAAGTCAATTCTTTTGTGATGCCTATATTGGACAACACATTCATATCTACGCTGTTCCGGTTACCCATCACCATAAATGTATATTTCTTGCCACTTATGTGGTCATTGAAGAATTGCTTGAATTCATCCAATGTCATATCCTGAACTTTTTTGTAAATATCTTTTCTGATATCATGATCTATGCCGCGGCGTTTATTGCTGCGCCATGTCCAGTAAATGCGGTCTTTGGTAATGCGTTCGCTTTCGATTTTTTTCATGATGGCTTCCCGTGCGCTTTCAAATTGTTTTTCGGCTTCGGGCATATTGTTCATGAGATCGATTAGTGCATCGGTGGCGGTTTTAATTTTGTCGGGTTGTGTTCCTACAAAACCATAAATTGAATAATCGTCTTCCTTTTTACCGGGTGTGCGGAAAGCCGAGAAAGCACTATAAGCCAATGCCTTGGCCTCACGAATTTCCTGGAACACGATAGATGAAAGTCCGCTGCCATAAAATTCATTGAACATGCGTGCATAAGGCATTAGTTCTGCATCGAATTGTTGGTCTTTTGAAAGCAGGAGAATATTGGCCTGAACCATATCATAATTCACAAAATAAACTTCATTTTTCTTCGGATCGCGCAATTCATAATCAATAGGTTCGGGTACAGGTTTCAATTCTGCGGGAACTTTATGATTGTTGGCTAAAAGGGTTTTTAGCTCTTTTTCCGGGCGGCTTCCGTAGTAAAAAATTTCATGCTCATAGTCGTACAAACCTGCGACTAAATCTGTTAGTGCTTTGGGGTCGATATTTTTGAGTTTATCTTCCGGAATTATGTTTCTCAATGGTGACTCTTCGCCATACAAGCCATAATTCATCATGCCG
>CAYPSX010000169.1:0-3822 GCA_964413185.1 uncultured Bacteroidales bacterium | reverse complement strand
TTGGTGTTTGAGCGGTCTTTGAGAATTTTCTGTACGTATTTATCATACGCTTCCTTATCGGGTTTTGCATTGGCTATAATGTGCTCCAGCAATTCAACGCCTTTGTCAAGGGATTCTTCCAGACCTGAAATGTACACATAGGCATGCTCGCTGCTGGAATAAACACCAAAGCTTAAACCATATTTGAACAGTTCTTTTTTGAATTCGGCAGGTGAATATTTATCGGTTCCCAAAAACTCCAGGTAGTTGATAGCCAACGGTATCATTTTGTCATGGTTTTTACCCATTGGAATGATGTACTGCATGCGGAACAACTCATTGATTTTATTTTCTATATAACTGATATTAACACCTTTGGAAACCTTTTCATGGTTAATTTTCTTATCAAAATCAATAAACATTGGCTCAAGTCTTTTTGCCGGTTCTTTATCAATTTCTTCAAAAAATTCAGATTTTCCATCGCGGTTCAGTTCAAGCGATGTAATTTTAGGCTTATCTACTTTTACCGCATCATCTCGTTCACCGCGCACTTTATAAACAACAACGTAGTTGTCTTTATAATTTTCATTGGCGAATTTGATAAGCTCTTCTTTTTTAACTGTTTCCAATTGTTCAATAAAGGTGATGTATTCTTCCCAGGCAAAATCGTTGGCAAACGCATCAATAAAGTCGTGTGCACGCCACTTGCCTTCGAGCTTACGAATTTTACTCACTTTCATATCTTTGATACAGGCCTCCATAAGCCAGTCGTCAAATTCGCCTTTTTTAATTTTTTCGAGTTCGGCAAGCATCAGGTCGGCAACTTCCTGCAGTTCCTGTTTACTACGTGGCATCCCATAAAAAATGTGCATGCCATAATCCTGCATGAAACGCGGATAAGTACCGGCACGTTGTACTTTTTGTTCCTGCACGAGATTTAGATCAATGAGACCTGCTGTGCTATTGCTCAACATGTGATCAATAAGGCTCACAAACTTCCGATCATCAGATTTGATTCCATCGAAACGAAAGCCAATTTGAACTGACGCAGGCTGAGGGCCGCTTACAGTATCTTTTACAATTGTAGTAAGTGGTTCAGCTTTTCCATGTTCAACCGGATCAACAGGTTTATTTTCCAATTTTCCAAGATACTTATCAACCAGTTTAATTGTTTCTTCCATGTTAATATCACCAACCATGGCAACAGCCATATTGTTAGGCACGTAATATGTTTTAAAATAATTGTGAATATTAACCATTGAAGGGTTTTTCAAATGTTCAGGGTCACCAATAACAGTTTGTTCTCCATACACATGGCCAGGGAAAAGGTGTTTCATCAACGTATTGCTCAACTGGGTGTAATCACTATCCTGGTACATGTTAAATTCTTCGTAAACCGTTTCAAGTTCGGTATGGAAAAGGCGAAGTACAAGCTGACTAAAACGTTCACTTTCAACCTTTAGCCATTTTTCCATTTCGTTTACAGGGATATCGTTCATATAAACTGTACGCTCATTGGAAGTATATGCATTTGTTCCTTTTGCTCCAAGCGATGATACCAATTTATCGTACTCATTTGCAGCAACAAGCTCGGCTGCGCGGTATGAAATGCTGTCAATTTTGGCATAAATAGCTTTTTTCTCTTCCTTATCGTCTGTTGCTTTGTGTTGCTCATAAAGTTGAGATATTTCTGCCAATAGCTCTTTTTCCTGCTGCCAATCAAGGGCTCCAATTTTCGACGTTCCTTTAAACATCATGTGTTCAAGGTAGTGGGCAAGTCCTGTTGTTTCAGAAGGATCGTAGCTTGAACCGGCTTTTACGCCGATATAGGTTTGTACCCTGGGCTCATCGTTGTTTACGCTGAGATAAACTTTTAGCCCGTTATCAAGCGTATAAATCCTTGCATGATAGGGATCGTTGGTTACTTCTTTGTAACTGTAACCGTTTGCATCTTTTTTCTTGATGACTTCGTGTTTATCATTACCGGCACAACCCATAAGTAAAATACTTACGGACAGGGCAATGATCAATTTGATTTTGAACATGATTATTACTTTTAGTTAGTGATTGTGTGTGTTAAACTTCTTTTTTACAAGTATTTTTGATTTTCAGGTTCAAACGTAACAAAAGTTTGCTTAAAAATCAATTTTAAATGACCTGAATTATTAACATAAATAACAAAGGGATATTTTTGATAAAGAAAGGAACCGAAAACCGGTCCCGTATTAAAATTATTTTAATTTATTGTGATGATATTAGCCGACTTTATGGACAGGCTCTAATTAAACTCACCGTTCCGAATTAAGGCCACAGCACGGTCAATGTCTTCATACAGTACCCGGTCGTTTTTTACAAAAGGTACTTCCTCTCTAAAAACTTCCAAAAACTCTTCGAGATATGCTGAAGTTTTCTTTGGTCTGCGGAATTCCAGTGCCTGCGAAGCATTCATGAGCTCGATAGCGATGAGTCTTTCAACATTGTCGACAACACGGATCAATTTTGTTGCGCTGTTGGCGCCCATACTTACATGGTCTTCCTGCCCGTTGGACGATACAAGCGAGTCGACAGATGCAGGCGTGCAAAGTTGTTTATTTTGACTCACGATAGAGGCTGCGGTGTATTGCGGTATCATGAAACCGGAATTCAGTCCGGGATTGGCTACTAAAAACTCCGGCAAACCACGACTTCCCGTAATAAGCTGAGCAACACGACGTTCCGAAATATGTCCGAGTTCTGCAATGGCCATTGCCAAAAAATCGAGATTTAGCGCCAATGGTTGTCCGTGGAAATTTCCGCCCGACAGTATTTTGTCTTCATCGGGATAAATAGTCGGATTATCAGTAACGGAATTAATTTCTGTGAGAACAACTTTCGATACATGATCTACGGAATCTTTTGTTGCACCGTGAACTTGCGGAATGCAACGAATTGAATACGGGTCCTGTACATGTTCTTTTGGTTGCTCTGCAATTTCTGAACCGGCCAGCATTGCCCTGATATTGCGCGCAGTTTCAATTTGTCCGTGGTGCGGACGAACCAGGTGGAGTTCTTCGCTGAACGGCTCCAAAATTCCATCAAAAGCATCAAGCGTTAACGCGCCTGCCAGATCTGCCAATTTTTGCAGTTTAAAAATGCGCAACAAAGCAAGTACTGCATGAGCACTCATAAACTGCGTTCCATTTAGCAATGCCAGTCCTTCTTTACTGCGCAACCGAACCGGCTCCCACCCCATCTTTTCCAACATTTCGGAACCATGGATGCGTTCATTATTGAGAACAACTTCGCCTTCACCAATTAATGGCAGGCTTAAATGTGCCAACGGAGCTAAATCGCCGGAAGCACCCAGCGAACCCAGTTCGTAAACAACAGGAATGATGCCGTTGTTATACATATCAATAAGACGCTGAACTGTTGTTAACTGCACACCACTTTTGCCTAACGAAAGTGCATGAACCTTGAGCAAAATCATGAGTTGTACAATTTGCGGATGTACCTCATCACCTGTTCCGCATGCATGTGATTTTACCAAGTTGTTTTGCAGCGTGGACAAGTCTTCGCGCGATATTTTTTTACTGCATAAAGAACCAAACCCTGTGTTTATTCCATAAATGGGTTCGGTTTGGTTTTCCATTTTTTTATCGAGATAATCGCGGCTTTTTGTAATTAATTGCGATGCCTCTTCAGACAGAGCCAATTGTTTATTCTCGGCCAAAATTTCTTCAATGGTTTCAAATGAAAGCGGTTCACTTGAAATATAATGTGTGTTTTCCATAATAAAATTAATTTACCAGGCGAAAAACAGTTTTCACCTGTAATGTATATTTGTATTGCAAAAAATGCTTC
>CAYPSX010000168.1:0-8618 GCA_964413185.1 uncultured Bacteroidales bacterium | reverse complement strand
TTTGCATGTATGTAGAGAAAAAAACAAAATTAATCTGTAAAAATTCTTTTTCTTTTAACAAACATACCCTAAGAATAGCTCCGCATGATCCAAAATATACAATTTTTACATGTAACTTATTGATTTTCAGCATCCGGTTTTTGGGGGCGTCGATGTGGTGCACAAAACAGGTCTAAGCCGGGGTTACCCGCTTTGCCATCCCTTATTCCACCCCACATTCATGAAATTCGCTTCACTCTTTCATGAATAAAGCGGGTTAGGTATGCTAACCATTATCTGGTTCAGTTAAAAAAATTGTGGAGTTTTTTTATACAAAAAAGAGGTTTCTCTGCTTTTCGGCAAAGAAACCCCTTTGTTCTATTTATCTTCAGCTGCTTCTGCTATTTTTTATCGCAGCACTTGCTCTTTTTGGTGTGACAGGGTTTTTCACTATCTCCTGTTTTGTGTGCGGGGCGATCGTATTTACAGCAGCCGGGAAGCCCGTTGTAAACGTCTTTATCAGCTTTTACTTTGCCGGTATCGTGTCCGACTTTGGCTACTGCCTTGTGCACAGCCATCTCATCTGTATTTTCACCCATTGTAACAGCAAGCATTTGGGTTGATTTATCCCATTCTGCACTGGTAACGCCATTGATGGAATTTGCTGCTTTTTCGATGCGGGTTTCGCACATTCCACAGTTTCCATACACTTTAATTTTTACTGTTTCGCCGGCTGCCAGCATCATTGTGGTGGTGGCCAGCATAATTACGAAAATTGTTGCGATTTTTGTCTTCATAGTTAATTGATTTAATAGTTGATAATTTATTGTACCATAATTTTTTTGACTTTGCCATAGCTGTCATTTCCAATACGCAGTAAATATACACCTTTGGGAGCATACGACATATTGAATTTGTATTCATAAACGCCATTTACACTGTGAATACGATCATATAAAACGGTTTTGCCCTGAATATTGTGAACCGCCAGATTTAATGGTTCAGTAATGCTTTGATTTTCCAGGCGAGCAACGAAAATATTGTTTGAAGTTTGTGAAACGGACAGTTTTCCGGGTTCAATTTTTCGTTCATCTACAGACACACCATAATCGACATAGAGAGAATAATCCTCTGTTTCGCCATAAGTTGTTCCCGAGCATGCATCGTCGGGTACAGAAGTGGTTCCGTTTATTTTAACACGCATTAAATGTTCGCCCACATTCGCATCAGTTGCAAGAGTAAAGGGAACGGTATCAATATAAACTCCGTCTGTATTCTGTGCATCAACAACATAGTTATCAATAATGGCTTCGTCAGGTTCAAAAACGAAATTATCGTTCAGGTCGACCCATACTTTGAGATACACCAGATTTTTTTGTGTAGTGATAATGAAATCGTACGTTTCTGCACGCGGTAAACTTGTTGAAATTGATGAATAATCGGTATATCCGGTTTCAGCACAGCCGGTTTCATTTTCAAGCCCTTCCAATGCAACAGAATAAATTGATGCTCCGGCAGAACAGTCTGATTGTGGTTGACAAATTTGATTTTCGATTACAGCCTGAAAAGCATTGTTGGTGGTATCCTGATCGTTTTCGAGCATGGTTGTTGTAAAAAAATCGTGCTCCATAATTTCGGAAAAATCAGCTTGGGTAGAAAACGTATATTGATATTCTGTGCCGGCTTCAACAGCTTCCGAAATTTGCTCGGCAACCATTTCGCTGTCGTTAAGCCTGTACCCCACATCAAATCCCGATTGTGAGCTTGCACCAAAATTGTGCACAAGCACAGTAACATTTTCACTATCAGACAAATCTACATCAGTTGCCGGAGAAATAACATCAATAATACCTATATCGTTATCAAACAACGATTCTATTTGAACCGACAACGTGTCGTTTGTCAAATCCAAATCGCCAGGCAGTTCGGTATATACAACAACATCATACTCTCCCACTTCCGAAAAATCGTACGTTACATCAAAAGTATGTTGCACATTTGAACTTGCCGGAATAGTGCCACTTACAATTTCACTGGCTATATTTTCGCCATCAATATAAAGCTCAACAGGCACATCAACCTGATCTTCTGAACCATAGTTCCGTACAGTTACCATAATCGTTTCTGAACTGGTAAGTGCTCCGTTTTGTGGATACTCAATACTGACAACGCCCATATCCACGGCAAGATTCGGTGCAAGTTTAAAAACCCCAACGTGATTTTTACGTGTCCCACCTGCAAAGTATTCTCCAATAGACCAAAACGTAAGATCATCAGTGGGATCGATGGTCATTTGCGAGTAATCGCCATAACGGTATGAATAATTGACTTGTGAGCCGTCGACGATGGTTCCTTCTTCCACAGTCATTGTTCCCAGAGGATCATCAGCCATACGGCCTGTGTATTTGAGTGATGGATATTGAGTTTCGCTTACCGAGGTGTAGCCAAGTGCAATATTTCCCTGCACATCCATGCAAATATTACCTGAAAAAGCGCTGTGCCCGTCGGGTTGAGCATACGTTCCTTCCTGATAAATTTCCCAGAAATCGCCATCATTTTCCTGACGAAGCTCATACCAACGAATACCGGATAAATCGTCGTTTCCGTCTAGATCGACCACAAAATTAAACACAACCGCGTTATGAGAATCAAAACGGCGGTATTGCGCCATGTACATTATGGTTGCCTGCAAAGCATCGATATCATCGCCGGAAGGCTGCGGAAGATTTGAGAAGGATCCGCCATCGAACAATCCATCGAAAGGTTCGGTGCTAATAACCTGGGGAACAGAAATTGTCGAGTTCGATGGTGTTTCCCAATCGACATTTATATTCCATATTTTAAGTTGATCGTTATTTACGCCTACCCACGAATCGTCTTGCATGTAAACAATTGGCGCATTACCGGCCGGGGGCATTTCGGCGCCTGTGACATTAAAGCCAAGCGGACTGTAAAACCCGTTGGTTGAAACGCCGGGAAGCGAAAAACCAATCATTTCAGCATTGGGATCGCCGGCAATAACTTTATCACGATCGAGGGCAAAAACGACTTCACTGGTTTCGGGTGAATTAGAATCTTTGTTGGCCGTAATGTAATACCCATCACTCCAAACTGAATATTTGGGATAATCGGGGAATGTGTTTGTTGGATATTCGTACGTGTACCATCCATCGTTCACCGGGTCGGGCCCCTGAGAAATAGCCACAAGAAAGCCGTTGGAATAAAACTGGGTAATGAGGAAACGATCGGCAAACTGGTCGTACATAACAATGGGGTCGCCCATGGTGTTTCCGGGAAAAATATTTCCCAATGAAGCTGGTGTGGTTAGCGCATTGCCTTCTTTGTCCCAGATTCGGAACGATGAATTCCAGGCATTAACAAAATGGTTTGGGCCAACAGCCCCGGTGGGATCTGTTGGCGTTGCATAAGCACTGGTAGCTTCAAAAGTCAGAATTGGCTCTACACTTTTGTAAATGAGCGGAGCTTTGTCCTGATTCCATAGCGGATCTTTCCCTTTTGGCAAACCCTTGCCCGGAACAGCATTATTTACGCCCCGTTCTTTGGGATTGTATAACTTTCTGATGTTTTCGGCAGGTTCAAATTCCCCGGAAGCAATTTGCGATGCAATGGAAGGAATTTCTTTCATTGACTTTGCTTTAACCACATAGGTAGCTTTTTGCTCACCCGGGTCAGTCTGGGCAAAGCCATTCATAGCCAGCAGTACAAGAAAAAACAAAGTTAGTTGGTTTATTTTATTCATAATCATTGGTTTAGTATTAAACGGATAATAGCATGTTTTGTTCTTTAAATGTGGTTTAGCAATATTGTAAATTTAATCAGGAAGTTTAACATTTTATTGAGCTACAAACCTCCGAAAATATAAAATTAACGAAGAACTCAGCGAAACTAAACCCGCATGGGCTATATCATCAGCTGTGTGTTTATAGCTTATGCAGCTATCTCAACACCGGTCTTTTTTATCTCTACAACTAAAGGATTTCCAGATTCAAAATCGTCAAGAGATATTGGATGTGGTTCTATTCTTGAATCTATCTGTGCCGCTAACAGCATTAGTTGAACCTGAATATCAAATCGTCTTGAATCATTCAATTTTTTAAATATCAACGCTACATCAATATCACTATCATCTGTAGATTTTCCTTTAGCATATGAACCAAATAAATAAGCCCCCTCAATATCAGAAAACTTCGACTTTATCAAATCCAGATACCTGGTTAATGTAATATCAATGTTTTTATCCATATTCTTAATTCTTTTAATTTCTCAATCCATTTACTTGTAAATTCAGGAGTACAATGTTTTTTGAAACTCATTTTATAATCATCGTACCTGGCATTAATATTAAATGCAGTGATTGTTACAAGTTGCTCTTTTTTATCATCTGCTAACTTCAAATCTGATTTTTCTGCAAGTCTCAATAAATTATGAATAAAGGGTGGATAATCCGACTTAACCTTGACGTAATATGCTTTTAATAACTTCTCAATCATTAAGTGCCCAATGAACAAAGACCAACTATATCGTTTTGTATCAAACATCACAATCATAGTTTCATAGTCATCATCTGAACCTTCAATCCAATAATTTATTATTTTTTCCATATTTTCCATTAACCCAAAAATACGAAAATATCGTTAAACCTTGCAATTTATTGAATAAGGAGTGCATTTTGCTGTTAGCACTACTTAATTATCTCTCTATTCTCTCCGCATTTCAACATTGATTCGCCGAAGTACGGGTTTCTGATCTCTTTCTCATTACTAAACCAATAAGCTCCCTGATCGCGATTGGCCATTGGGCAGTACTGGTAGTGAGTCTCCACGCCTTTTAATCCAAAGGCTTTTACAGCCTTGTAAAAGGCCAGGTTAAATTTTGAAAAGGTTTTTCTTTGCTTCTCCAAATCAGTTGTTTTACTGATGGATTGAATGGTTTTATTCAGCGTTTCCAAATAATCCATCCATTGCATGTGAGCATCGCCTTTGAGCAAACCCATGTCGACTTTATCGAGCATATTTTTAACTTGTGCAGCATGGTTACTAACTTCTTGCGCATCTGAGGCTACAAAAGCATCTTTCATGTCGATGTATTTTTGGTACACATTAGTCAGCTGTTTTTTAAAGGCTTCAGGCGCGGCTAAATCATCCGGAGTTGCTGTTTCGTTTTGTGCCTCCGCATCGTCATCACCACTCATGTCCATACCCCCGTGGTCATGCCCCGTAGATATTTTTTCGCCTTCAGGGTTCATCATGCTTTGTTTG
The DNA here is from genome assembly GCA_964413185.1 of uncultured Bacteroidales bacterium. GTDB lineage: Bacteria > Bacteroidota > Bacteroidia > Bacteroidales > Salinivirgaceae > Salinivirga. The sequence continues at coordinate 3,360 of CAYPSX010000168.1, read as the reverse complement.
CCTTCGAGTTGCGCTGCTGCATCTATTTTAAATACGCCGTTGGTGGCAATTTTTTCGCCTTCTTTGAGTCCATCGGCCACCACATAAAAGTTACCGGCTTCTGGCCCCAATTCAATTTCGCGACACAAAAAGCTGGGCTGTTCTCTGTCGGGAACTTTTACGTAAACCACAGAGCGTTTACCTGTCCACAAGATGGAAGATTTGGGAATCAGCAGTTCATTGGCTTTAGCCGCAATGGAAGAGTGCAGGGTTCCGCCCGCAAACATTCCGGGCTTCAGCTTCGCATTGGGATTTTTCAACTGTACCCTTACTTTAGCGGTTCGCTCCCGGGGACTAATAAACGGATCGATAAAAGTTGCTTTCGCTTCAAAATTTTTACCGGGAAGTGCATTCACTGTAAATTCAATTTTATCGCCAACTTCAATCCAGGGCAGATCAGCCTCATAGGCATCAAACATCACCCAAACAGAGGATAAATTTACAACTTTGAATAACGGATCGCCCATTTTGACATAATCGCCCACTGCCACGTGCCGATTCGTAACTGTGCCGCTTACAGGAGACAGCACATCGAAATAGAGTTTGGGCTCACCTTTGGTTTCAATGGCTTCAATTTGTGCATCGTTTAAATCCCAAAGTTTTAGTTTTGCTTTGGCCGCCCTGTAAATTTGCGGGCGATCATCTTTAAGCGAAACAGCCTCAATGAGTTCGCGTTGCGCTGTAACCAACTCAGGTGAATAAATTGTAGCCAGTTTTTGTCCTTTTTTTACGCGTTCGCCGGTAAAATTCACGAAAAGCTTTTCGAGCCTGCCGCCAAAACGCGCCGTGAGTTCTGCAATATTGCGCTCATCAGCCTCCACCTTACCTTGCATAAAAATGGTTTTCACCGGATTTCCCTTTTTCACTTCCGTGGTTTGAATATCGGCCAGTTTAGCAGCAGATTCGGTGAGCATAATCTCGTCCGGATTGATATTGTCGCCACCGGATTTTGCGCTTTCGAGCGGGATAAGGTCCATTCCGCATATTGGACAATCGCCGGGCTTATCCTGCTTAATCTGCGGGTGCATGGAACAAGTCCACGTGGTTGGATCTTCCGACTCATGTTGATGTGCTGATGAATCGATTTGTTGATGTGTTGATGAGTCGGTGGATTCATTTGGTGATGAAAAAATCAGAGTAGTTACAACACCTAAAACCAGACCAATTACAACAGCAATAGTAAGCTCCTTATAATGCTGTTTTATATTTTCTATTATTTTTTTCATTTCGCTTCTGTTTATTTTTATAATAATCCCTTATTACATGATCGCCGATGGTTAGGTCGTTTAAAATGTTTCTCTTCCCATCGCGGCGTGGTTTCTATTTCGTTAAAATTTCTACCATAATATCAGCCCTACGGGCTTCTCATTATAATTAATGGCCATTATTCTCCCATTAAGTAGTGGATAAACGCAATGGCCGCTTGCTTATCGGTTTTTGCTTTTTCGAATTCCAGGTTATATTTCAATACTCTTCGCTCCATACGAAGAATTTCTTCAAAATCGGTATTTTCAGCCGCATACTCCGACTCCAGCAGGGTCAGTGCCCGTTGTGCCAGCTTAGCCTGTTTTTCATAGAGTAGAATCCGCCGGTCGGCATCCCGGTAGTTTTTCCAGGTTTTTTCAAACAACGTTTCTAAAGCATCTTTTTCGTTTTCTTTCTTTTTTTGGTTCGCTACTTCGAGGTATGCCACCTCGTTCACCATTGCTTTATACTTTTTCCGGTACAGTGGAATGGTAATGCCAACCGAAGGAAACACAAAGGCATCTTTGCCTGAAGCATTATTTTCGCCCTGCCCAATTACCGTGTAGGTCATACCCACATTAAAATCAGGCATTCCGGCTTTTTTAGCAGCGCGTTTTTGATTAGCCAGTGCTGCCTGCCTGAAATCCAATTTGATAAGCTGATGGTTTCCGGCCTGTATTGAATCTAACGCAGCTTGCTTTTTCAGCGGAAAATCGCTTTGCCGGAGGGTGTCTGGTAAATTGATGTTCAAATCATTCCCGGCATTAAGCATATTCCGGAAACCGGTTTGCAACGCCCATTTTTCATCGCGCAGCAGCGCCAACTGATTTTCGAGCTCGTTGATTTCCATTTGTATGCGGTATTCATCGACCATGGAAACGAGCCCGGACTCAATTTTTACAATGGCCATGTGCCGTATACTTTTCAAAAGTTGAATGTTGTCCAATGTAATTTTGATGGCCCGCTCGTTAAAATACAGGTTATAAAACTCAACTTTAACTTCCTGAAACAGGCGCGAGCGGGTTTGTTTGAACACTTCATATTTAGCTTTTGCGTTTTGCACGGCAGCACTTTTTTTGGCTTTCAGCGTTCCGAACCACGGAAAGTATTGCGATGCCGAAATTTGTAGTCGTTGCGGGCCTTCGCGGGTTTCTACCGGGCTGATAAACCAGGCAAAAGCCACTTTTGGATCGGGCAGCGCCTTTACCTGCGGAGCAACTTCCAGAGCTGCCATATATTCATTGAACTTCGCTTGTAACTCCGGATTGTTTTCAGCCGCTGTTTCCAGATAACGGTTGAGCGGTTCCTGAGCTTGCAACATCTCGCCAAGTCCAATGATTATTATTAATATTATTATTAGTCTCCGCAAGAAAACTCCATTTTTTTCGTTACGCTTGCCTTCAAAATGGTCATTTACACAAGTAAAATCACATTTTTCAGGCTTCGCAAGCCTCAAAAATGAAGCTTTCTTATCGGAGACAGGGTTTTTCTTGCTGGTACTGATTATATGTGTCATGTTGTTTCGAGATTATTCGTTTGATTTTTGAATATCACTTTCCTTTTTTATTCAGATATAGCTTTTTCCTGCAACTGATCGTGTTTAGCCGCGTTTATAATCCGGCGTTCCTGCCAGAAACTGTAGAGCACGGGAACAACAAACATGGTCAGGACTGCGATGAGCATTCCTCCAAATAACGGAATAGCCATTGGCACCATAATGTCGGAACCCTTACCTGTAGATGTAAGCACCGGCAGCAATGCAATGAGCGTGGTGGCGGTTGTCATCATAGCCGGGCGCACCCGTTTGGAGCCAGCTTCGAGAATCACTTCCCGAACCTCCTTCACTGTTTTTGGCTGATGTCTTTCCATCGATTGCTTGATGTAAGTGCTTATCAACACGCCATCGTCTGTGGCAATTCCAAAAAGTGCAATAAAACCCACCCATACGGCCACACTCAGGTTGATGGTTTTGATTTGAAACAGTTCACGCAGACTCATTCCTGCCATCTGCCCGTCTAAAAACCAGGGCTGACCATACAGCCAGAGCATAATAAAGCCGCCGGAGAAAGCCACCAG
>CAYPSX010000167.1:0-8661 GCA_964413185.1 uncultured Bacteroidales bacterium | reverse complement strand
GTGCATTCATTTATAGCCTTATACACATAGATCTGATCATCTCTTTTAATCAATTCAATTTTATCGTTTATGATCTTTTTTTCCATTCGCATTCATATTGCTTTTTACAAATACAATTTACAGTAAATTACGGTAAAAATCAATTGTTTGTTTCGTCATTAAGAAAGTGGGGTATGATACTATCAAATAACCAGACTGAGTGTTAGGGGTTATTGAGCCATAGAAGTAAACACTGTGGCGCTCATGCCTAACAAGGAGTTTTACCGGGCTTATGCCTTAAAAAATATGGAAAGAAGACTACAAAAATACGAAAAACAAAGTTGATATCCTATATTGACTTGCGTATTATTTTGGTCTAATTTTACTTGATTTTTGTGTTGACAATCCCATAAGGAATAGCAACATAGAAGCAAAGTAACGTTACTTTTAAAATGATTGTAGGCAACTGATTACAAACCAAACGCAAACAAACTCTATCCTATGAAGAACAAAAGCCTGATTTCAATTACAGACTATTCCAAAGAAGAATATCTCAAGTTAATTGAAATTGCCGAAGAATTCGAGAAAAATCCGAAGCAACAATTATTAGAAGGGTACGTGATAGCGTCCCTTTTTTTTGAGCCATCCACGCGCACGCGGCTAAGCTTCGAAAGTGCCATTAACCGCCTGGGAGGCCGCATTGTTGGTTTTACCGATGCATCTTCTTCCAGTGTAAAAAAGGGAGAATCGCTCAAAGACACGATTCTTACCGTGAGCAACTATTCCGATCTCATTGTGATGCGCCACCCGCTGGAAGGCAGCTCGCGATTTGCCAGCGATATAGCGCCGGTACCGGTTGTCAACGCCGGCGATGGCGCCAACCAGCACCCTACGCAATGCCTTTTAGATTTATACAGTATTAAAAAAACGCAGGGCACACTTGAAAACCTGAACATTGCGCTTGTGGGCGACCTGAAATACGGCCGCACGGTACATTCGCTTATGATGGCCATGTCGAACTTCAACTCAACATTCAATTTCATATCGCCCGATTCGTTGCGCATGCCATCCGCTTACAAAAACCACCTCGATAATCAGGGCATCAAATATTTTGAACACGACGTTCTGGAAGATGCTTTGCCACATGCCGATATTGTGTACATGACACGTGTGCAACGCGAGCGTTTCTCAGACCCGATTGAATACGAAAAAGTAAAAAATGTGTACGTTCTTCGCAACGATATGCTCGATGAAACCAAAGACAACATGCGCATTCTGCATCCGCTACCACGTGTAAATGAAATTCATGAAGATGTAGACACAAACCCGAAAGCTTACTATTTTGAACAAGCCCTGAATGGTGTGTTCATGCGTCAGGCGATTATTTCAACAATCTTAGGTCTCAAATAAAACACATTATCATTATGAAGAATAAAACACTGAGCGTAAACGCAATTATAGAAGGAACCGTAATAGACCACATACCTGCCGAAAGCCTTTTCGATGTACTCTCCATATTGAAACTCGAAGAGCTCGAAAGTCAAATTACTTTTGGAACGAATCTCAGAAGTGAACGGTACGGAAAAAAAGCCATCATCAAGCTCGAAGGAAAATTCTTTGAAGATGATGAAATAAACCGCATTGCCCTTGTAGCTCCCGAAGCAAAGCTGAATATAATTGAAGATTACAAAGTGGTGGAGAAAAAAATTGTAGGGCTGCCCGATGAAATTACAGGCATTGCCAAATGCATGAATCCCAAATGCGTAACCAACAACGAAAACATCACTACAAAGTTTAAAGTAATTGACAAAAAGAAGGTGGATTTAAAATGCCACTACTGCGAAAAAATTACGGATAAAAAACATTTGAAGATAATGTAGCGAAAATGTTGCGGGATATAAACCAGCTTCAGACATCAAAAAAATAATTTTAGAACTGCTTAAAGAGCTTCCCGGGTTATGATAATTTTCACTCTAAAAGAGTAAGTTATCATAACCCTGCCGTTTATACCGAACAGAAAATTGCCAACAGCATTACAGCGAGATTAATTATCGGATACAAAAAAAACATAATATGATTAAACTCAACAACCCTTATGCAAAACTGGAAGGATACAACTGTTTTGGTTGTGCGCCGGAAAACAAGCAAGGACTGCAACTTGATTTTTATGAAGATGGCGATGAAGTAATCACCAAATGGCAACCCGAACATGCCTACGAAGGCTTTCACAATGTATTGCACGGCGGCATTCAGGCTACGTTAATGGACGAAATTGCCAACTGGGTTGTTGTGGTTAAAACGGAAACATCGGGAATGACCATTGAAATGAACACTAAATACCATAAACCTGTTATGATTGAAGACGGCAAGCCTGTTACGATACGCGCCAAATTGACAGAAAAAGAAGAGAAAAAAGCTCAAATTCATGCACAAATTTATAATTTTGCCGGCGAACTCTGTTCGGAAAGTACGGTGGTCTATTTTTTGTTTCCACCCAAAGTAGCCGCCCGAAAATTATATTATCCGGGTCGCGAAGCTTTCTATCCGAAAGAATAACGGAAAATATAAACTCGAAATAAAATGAAGCACGTAAAACTTGCAGACGATATCTATTATCTTGGCGTAAACGACAGACGCACTCACTTGTTTGAAAATGCATGGCCCCTGCCCTACGGCGTTGCATACAACTCATACCTTATTGTAGATGAAAAAATTGCCCTTATCGACACGGTAGAGCATGCGCAAACAGATGATTTCATCGATAAAATAGAAGACATTTTAGGCGACCGCCACATAGATTATCTGATAGTCAACCACATGGAACCGGACCACAGCGGAGCCATCAAACAAATTGCCAACCACTACCCGGATATACAAATCGTAGGCAACAAAAAAACGTTTCCCATGCTTGAAGGCTTTTTTGGAATAAGCCAAAATCCTGTAGAAGTTGCAGAAGGAAGCACTCTTGACCTTGGCAAACATCAACTCAACTTTTACATGGCGCCCATGGTGCACTGGCCGGAGACAATGGTTACTTATGAAAGCACAACAAAAACCCTGTTCTCTGCTGATGCTTTCGGTAGTTTTGGAACGCTCGACGGCGGAGTATTCGACGATGAAGTCAACCTGGATTTCTACGAAGATGAATTGCGCCGTTACTACAGTAATATTGTTGGAAAATACGGCAACCAAACCCAAAAAGCACTCAAAAAGCTCAGCAGCCTCGATATCAAACAAATTGCAGCAACACACGGCCCAATTTGGCGCAGCCACATAAAATACATACTTGAGAAGTACGAAAAATGGTCGTTATACGAAGCTGAAGAAGATGGCGCAGTAATCGTGTTTGGCTCCATGTACGGCAACACCGAAAAAATGGCCGATCGCATTGCCCGCACACTCAGCGAAAATGGCATTAAAAATATCCGCATTTACGATGCATCCAAAACCCATGCATCCTATATTATCAGCGACATTTGGAAATACAATGGCTTGATTATCGGAAGCGCTGCCTACAATGGCGGCATTTTCCCGGCAGTTGGCTCATTGCTCGAAAAGCTGAAAGGCCTTTACATCAAGAATCGCCACGTGGGAATTTTCGGTAGTTCTTCGTGGGGCGGCGGAGGTCATCGCGAATTACTAAAATGGGCAGAAGACATTAAACTGGAACCCCTTGGACCCAAAACCGACATAAAACATGCACCCAACAGCGATGATTTTGCCCTATGTGATGAAATTTCTGTTGAGGTGGCCAATGCTATTAAAAACCCAAAACAATAACCATGAACGATATTCACTACGAAGCCACACACACTACACCCGGCATTTCTCTCGAAAGCGGTTCAGGTGTAATTGAGTTGTATGGCCGCTCAATACCCGAAAATGCAATTAGCGTGTACAGACCTGTAATGGACTGGCTCGACCATTATTTGGTTGAGCCACGAAAAGTAACTACGCTCAACTTTAAAATTGAATTTTTTAATACAAGCTCATCAAAATTCATCCTTCAGATATTAAAAAAGTTGGAGGAATTGAATAAACAAGACTTTACTGTAAAAGTAAACTGGTATTACAACGATGAAGATATTCTGGATTTAGCACAAGATTATCAGGAATTAGTTAATATACCTTTTTCATTTCATGAAGCTGTATTTAACTAAAAAACAAACTGCAGCGACGAGTTTTTTTATTCGACGATTTTAAAATACCAGGTAAAAATTTGAGGTAGGGGCACTAATGCCCTCCTACCCTTGTGAGCAACTCGGAAACCTGGCCAATTTCGATAAACGAGGCTCCGCGATTGCGCCCAAAACTACCGGCAATTACAAGAATCATATCGGAACTTTTGACGTAACCTTTTTCGATAAGTTGTGCCAATCCGCCGCGAATAAATTCATCGGGAGTGTTTCGTTTATCCAAATAATTCACGTGTACACCATACGAAAGCGCAAGCATGCGCATAGTTCGCCGGCTGTAGGCCATGGCAAAAATGGGACGGTTGCCCCGGTATCCGGAAAGATTCCTGACGGTGCGCCCCGATGTGGTATCCGCAACTATGGCCCGTGTGCTTAACTTTGTAGCTGCGTGCACCGCTGAGCGGCACAGCCAGCCAGATAGTTCTGACGTCAGCACGGCAATAGGCAGGCCCTCGACGTAGTAACCTTTATTTGGCTCCACGGCTTTCGCTACACTGGTCATGGTTTTAACGGACTCTAACGGGTATTTGCCGTAAGCAGTTTCTCCGCTAAGCATCACTGCATCGCTGCCATCGTATATGGCTGTGGCAACATCACTAACTTCAGCTCGTGTTGGCCGGGGATTTTCAATCATACTATGCAGCATTTGGGTAGCTGTAATTACTACTTTGCGTTGCTCGATGCACTTTCGAATTATTTCTTTTTGTATTGTGGGAATGCGCTCGCGCGGCACTTCGATGGCCAGGTCGCCACGGGCAATCATTACACCATGAACAACATCTAAAATTTCGTCAATATTGTCTATTCCAAGTTGGTTTTCTATTTTAGCAATGATTTTAATGCGGCTGTCGTGTTCATCCAAAATTCGCTGCACAGCCAAAACATCTTCTTTATTTCTTACAAAAGAATGAGCAATAAAATCCAGATTATTTTCGGCGGCAAAATGAATATAGTTCTTGTCTTTTTCGCTAAGCGCAGGTAATTTTATATGAACTGACGGTATATTTACGCTTTTTTTTCCTTTAATGATTCCGGAATTTTTCACTTCACATACAATATCTTCCCCCTCATGACCTACCACAACCAGTTCTACATCTCCGTCATCAATTAAAATGGAGCTGCCATTGGGTACATCGTGTACAAATCCCACGTGCGAAACGTAGAGTTTCTCGCGGCTTGAGATGCCATCTGGTTTTCCCTGGATGCGAATGAGTTGACCACTTTCTACCGGAATATCTTCTGATGCTTTGGTTGTACGAATTTCAGGCCCTTTGGTATCGAGCAGTAAAGCAATTTTATCTGAAACTTTACGCACGTTATTGATTACTTTCAGGCTATCTTCATGGGTTTGATGGGCTGTATTGAGGCGCACCACATTCATTCCTGCCTGATATAAATCATTTAAAAAGGCGGGCTCACAGTTCATGTCTGAGATAGTAGCAACAATTTTAGTCAGTTTCTTCATATATTTAAAGTTTTGAAAATCAGTTAAAATGGGCAGAAACTGTCTGTTATTGCTTATACTTTTCGTATAGCTGCTGAACAATTCCGTCTGAGAGTCCCATTCGTGGCACAAAAATACGTTTTCCGTTGGCATATTTGAAAGCCCAAAGAAAAATTTTAGTAGCTGGTATTATCACATCAGCACGGTGCGGGTTGAGTCGAAGCACAGCAATACGTTCATCAAAAGTAAAACGGTTTAAATAGTCGTACATGTGTTTAAGCTCTGATGGCGAAATGGTGTCGCCATATTTTTTGCCCATTAATTTAAACAATTTGTTGATATTGCCTCCGGAACCAATAAGCGCTGTATCTTTTAGTTTAGCAGCTTGTTTGCGCATAAAACTTTTAAAACGCTCAACCTCCTCTTCGTCTGTTTTTTGGTTCAACATGCGCACAGTACCAATATTAAACGATTCCTGTTCGGTTTTTTTGTTTTTCGAGACCACGGTTACTTCAGTGCTACCGCCCCCTACATCAACATAAATATAATCTTTTTTTGGGTCGAGCATTTGAGCTATTCCGGTATTAAAAATGATTTCAGCCTCTTGTTTTCCTGTAATGAGTTCAAGATCGATGCCAATTTGTTCCCGGATAAGTTGAATTAATTCCGGCCCATTTTCTGCTTCGCGCATGGCTGATGTGGCACAAGCCCTGTAATTGAGAAGTTGGTAGGCTTCCATAATGTGCTTGTAACCGTGCATGGCATGAATTAACTGATCGCGCTTTACATCACTAATACGCTGAGAATAAAACACATCGGCACCAAGGCGTAATGGAATCCGGATGAGCGAAACTTTTTTATATTTTGTTTCATCGGGATATTCAATAGCATTCATAATCAAAAGCCTTATGGCATTTGACCCAATATCAATAGCTCCAAAAGGGAGAAAATTCATTTATTCTATTTCAGTTTTTTTAGATAGTTGTAATAATCGATTTGTGCCCTGTGCTCTTTTTTAGCCCTTGTGCGCCGGTATTTATTTTTTTGTTTGGCATCGAGCCTGCGTGCCTTAACATTATCGCGCCACTGTATGTCGAACATGGCTTTCAATTCTTTTTTAATATTGTCGTCAAGTATGGGGCATGCAACTTCAATTCTGCGATCGAGGTTGCGTGTCATCCAATCGGCAGAAGTGATGTAATAAAGCTCATCACCGCCATTACAGAATATTACGAACCTGCTATGCTCCAAATACTTATCGACAATACTTATGGCTTGGATGTTATCGCTTAATCCTTTAACGCCGGCTTTTAATGAACAGATACCACGAATAATAAGCCTGATTTTTACGCCGGCTTTACTGGCCGAATACAATTGGTTGATCATTCCCTGATCTACGAGATTGTTCAGTTTCAGATGAATATAAGCGGGCTTACCGGCTTTGGCATTTTTTATTTCAGTAGAAATTAATTGCATAAAATGTTTGCGCATACTGTAGGGCGAAACGACAAGGTATTTATAATTAAAACGCTTGTAATTATGTTTCAAAAAATCGAACACTTTGGAGACTTCCAGTGCTATTTGCCGGTTGGTTGTAAAAAGTCCTTCGTCGCAATAAAGGTTGGCCGTACCTTCGTGAAAGTTTCCGGTACCGATATAAGCAAAACTTTTAATTCTTCCGCGTTCTTTTCGGTGTATCAACGCTATTTTAGAATGAACTTTCAATCCCGGCACTCCGTGGATAACCCGCACTCCTGCTTCCTGAAGCTTTTCTGACCATCGCAAATTGGCTTTTTCGTCAAATCGGGCCAATAGCTCAAGCAATACCAGAACTTTTTTACCGTTTTTGGCTGCATTAATCAGGGCATTGATTACTTTGGAACGCTCATCGACCCTGTAGAGTGTAATGGCTATGAAGGTTACCTTGGGATCTACGGCGGCTTCGCGAAGCAGGTCGATAAAATGATTAAAGGTTTGATACGGATAATGCAACAGAATGTCTTTATTCCGAATGACCTTCATGATGCTTTCATGCATATCAATATCGCGATGGGCAAGTGTTGGCGGATTTTCAACCTCCAGGGCAGGATTGACCGAAGGGAATTTGATAAAATCTTTAAAATTATGATAGATTCCGCCCGGAATAAGGTTATCATCTTCTCCCAAATCCATTTGCTTTACAATGAATTTATGCAAATCTTCAGGCATACGCTGATCGAATACCAGTCGAACAGTTTGCCCCTCTTTACGTTGTTTCAGCGATTTGGCCATTTTTTCCATAAAGCTCATGGATATATCATCGTCAATATCCAGCTCGGCATCGCGCGTAATTTTGATGGTAAAGGCCTCAATTTTATCATATTCGAACATAAAAAAGATATCGTCAAGGCAATGCCGAATAATATCATCTACAATAATGATGTACGTATCTTCCTCCAGGCCGCGCCTTTGAGGCAATACAACAAAACGGGGGTTTCTTCCTACGGGAACTTCCAATAGTGCGTATTTCGTGAGACGGGAACTCAGGTCAACAGACATTTTCACGGCAAGATAAATAGCTTTATCTTTTAAATAGGGAAATGGTTTAGAGCGGCTGAGCATAATGGGAACAATTTGCGGGCTCAATTCTGTAGTAAAATAATCCTGAGCAAATTCGCTTTGCCTTGCATCGAGTTGCAGCTCATCAATTACATGCACACCGAGCTTGTCCAACTCCCTGAGAAGCACCTCATAAATGCCCTGAAACCGCCGCTGCAAATCCATTACGGTGGTCTGTATCCGATCAAGTACCTCCTGGGGAGTCATGTCTCCAAGAATAATTTTCGAATCTTTCCCAATATCGACCAAACGCTTCATGGTCGCCACCCGAACTCGAAAAAACTCATCAAGATTGTTGGAAAATATACCCAGGAAACGAACACGCTGCATCAATGGATTTCGCTCATCATCAGCCTCTTGAAGCACTCGCTCATTAAACGACAACCAACTAATTTCACGATTTATAAAACGGCTTTCTTTTTTAATTTTTTGCATGTAATCCCT
>CAYPSX010000166.1:0-8663 GCA_964413185.1 uncultured Bacteroidales bacterium | reverse complement strand
CAACGACTTTGAGTTTCGAACCGACCAAAGGGAGCTCATGAGCACCATTGAATATCTTGAGGCTTGCGAATAAAGCCTTGAAAATGGAATTTATTCACTGGACACCCCGATTTTATGAACTGACTAATTAGAGCCTGTCCATAAACTAAAGAGTCTGAGCTATAAAGTTCGATAACGAGGCTTGCTTTGAATGAGTATCAGGAGTTTACTATAGTAAATGACTGATGCGAATGAAAAGTATAACGAAGTTAGGATTTTATCACAGTATCTAATTAGGTTTAAAGTTGTAAAGGTCTTTACTCAAAAATTCTATTTGTACCGGCTGCCTGCAACTCTTTGTTGCATTTGTTTGAGTTTTATCTTTCTTTCTGTGCTGCAACTTTCGTGAATGACCTTAATCAGCGTAAAAACAAGTAAAACATAAAAGGGTAAAAGGGCATACTGAATGGGTTGAACACCTAATAACCACATAAACAAACGAATGGCAATCAGAGCAAGAATAAAATCAGCTGTATATTTTGCCAGTTTTACATGCTTTACCATTTTAAAAACCACCAACAATAAAAAAAGCGGGCTTATGGAAAGTATGTTTAGATTATCCAGAAGTTCAATATGTTGCGAAATCATCATTAAACTTGCGATAACCACTCCGGTTATTCCCGTGATAACCCAGATAGAATACATGAAAATAGTATGTGGGTAAAAAATCCAGCCAAAAAGCAGGAGAATAAACACAAAAAATGGTAAGTGATTCCAAACCAGGCTTTTTCTCTGATTTGTTGGCGGAAGAATAATATTCCGTTCTGCTACCACCGGTTTTCCATTTACCGTTGCTGAATTGACTTTTTCCATTAAGGCGTTAGGAAGTGCCATATACTGATATCCATTCACTTTTTTATCAACACTTCTACCCATAATCAGATTTATTCCCAGGCGCATCCAGGGCTTATCATCCAGATAGGCATTGAGCATTTGCCTGAATGTAACAGACATTTCCTGATTATGCAATTCATCAAAACCTGAAATGTGCTCTGATAATACATCCCGCACTTCCGAGGTACAGTTTTTACTGAGAAAATGGTATGTGTAGTATCTGTTTTCGGGTCGATGCAAATACAGGAGGGTATCAAGAATGATTTGTTTTACCGAATCTGAGAAATTTAGTTTTTGTTCCCACATAGCGCGGTTTTCAATATCGTAAAGATAAACAAAGTTACTAAATGGCTTAATGCCAAGCTTATAATCCAGATTACCCTTAATAAATTTATATTGAAAATTTGGCGTATTGAAATTAAATATCCCAAAATTAAAAATTAAATCGCGCTGCATCTCATGATCAATAACCCTCAGAGCAGTATGTCCAAAAGCACTGTAGGCCATATCGCCTTTTGAGCAAGTAATCAGGCTTATTTCAATTTTATTTTTAGCTACCGATGACAGCGATAGAAATAGAAATAGAAATATCCATAAAATAAGTTTTGTATTCATCATTATAATGGCATTCGATCTCAAATAGTTCAATATAATTTTAGGGGAAATGTCCGAAAAATGCCCTATCCCGGTCAAAATTGCGAATATTTCCGGTAATAAAAAAGCGTTTTTTTATAATAAAATATAAAACAATATTGATAACTATTTTTTTACCACAACATGGTACAAAACAGGAACAACAATAAGTGTAAGGAATGTTGAAACCAGCAACCCGCCTATAATTGTCCAGCCCATTGGAGCCCACAAATCTCCTCCCTGAAGCGTTAGTGGCAATAGGCCTCCTGCAGTAGTCAGAGTTGTCAGAATGATAGGTGTAAACCTTGTCTCCCCGGCAATACGAAGAGCTTCAAATTTATCTTCCCCCTCCTTACGCAGCCAGTTTGTATAATCGACCAAAATAATGGCATTATTAATTACAATACCAACAAGACTTGTGAGCCCGATAAATGCTGTAAAAGAAAATGTATTTCCGGTAATCAGCAATGCATAAACAGATCCGACCATAGCGAGTGGTATTGTTGCAAAAATGATAAGTGGCTGTACGTAAGAACGGAATTGTAGTACGAGAACAGCAAAAATCATCAGCATCGCAATAATTACAGCCCTTTGCATGCCCCCAAAACTTTCTCTGCGGCTTTCCAGTTCTCCGCCAATATAATAATCGTAACCCGAAGGAAAATCATACGATTCCAATTTGGCCATGACGGGCTCCAGGGCTTCATCGAGACTGGCGCCTTTTACAAGGTCGGCTGTGATTAATGCTGTACGTTCGTAATTATAGCGCCTTATTTCGCTGGGTGCTTTTTTAAAGCTGATTTTGGCTATTTGCATTAGCGGAATCATTCGGCCCGAAAGCGATTTTACATAAACTTTCCTAATATCTTCAGGTTTTATTTGATCGGCTTGGGGCGAGCGCATGACAATTGGAAATTCTTTCCCTTGTTCATTGCGATATTTATCGACCTGAATTCCTGCAACAGCTGTTCTCACGGCCTTATCAATTAAATGAACGGGCACACCTAACATATTGGCTTTGTTACGGTTGATGTCGATGTACAAATCTGTACGCAATTTATCCAACGAGTTATCGAGATTAATTACGCCGGGTTGCTCTGCTACCAGTTCTTCAAATTCGTTGGATATTTTCCGCAGTTTATCGAGCTCATTTCCCGTAATGTAGACCATTATTGGAGCATCAACAGGCGGACTTTGCTCAAACTCTTTTACTTCGATTCGGGCTCCCTGATATTGGTCAAATAAGTTACGTAACCTGTTGATCAGGTTAGAAAAATCATCTGCATCATAATATTTGAGCTGAACAAATATTTCCCCGAAGCTTTTTTGAAAGTTTTTCGATAAAACATTGTAATATATGCGCGGATTACCGTGCCCGGTGTTGCTTGCATGAAGTTCAACTTCGGGTATTGTATCGAGCACTTGTTCAATATATCTTACAGTTTCTGATGTATTTGCAAGGCTCGAACCCTCTGGTAAATGGGTTCTTATCAAAAATTGCCCTTTTTCTGCTTTTGGAAAAAAACTAATGCCCAGAAAAAAATACCCAATTGTCAGTGTTCCAAGAAAAATGACCATTGTAAACGATAAAACCAACCACCTGTGCTTTAAAGCAAAAAGGATACTTGCCCGATAGGGTTTTTCAACGAAAAACTTGAGCAGCTTTTTGATTCCTTTTTGTTTATCAACTTGTTTACGGGCTTCTTCTATTGATTTATAACCCTTAAAAAACTTACTGGCAATAAGCGGAGTAAGTGTTAATGCAAGAAGCAGCGAAAATGACAATGTAAGAATAATGGTAACAGGCATACTGCGAACAAACACACCGGCTTTATCGGGCATGGTTATGATGGGAACAAATGCCAGAACTGTAGTTAATGTTGCTGTTATTACGGGCCAACCAACTTCAGATGTAGCCAGTAATGCGGCCTTTTTGGGCGAATGGCCTTTTTCAATAAACCGATTGATTCCTTCTGTAATTACAATGGAATTATCTACCAGTAAACCAAGTGCAATTACTAAACCCGCTATCGTCATTTGCTGCATGGCAAAACCGGATAATTCAACGCCGAACAAGCCCATAACAAGCGATAGCGGAATAGCGATAATAACAAGAAATGCTGATTTAACCCCCAACGACAGAAAAATGAGAATGCCCACCAGAGCTATACCTTGAAAAAGATTATCCTGAAAGCTTGATATTTTATTTTCAACTTCATTCGATTGCTTAAATACATAGTTTAACTTAATGCTATTACCTAGCTGTTTTTCATGTTTTTGTATTACCTCTTCTACTTTTTCGGTAGTTTCGAAAACATTGCGTCCTTCTTTTTGGTAAACTGCCAGAAAAACAGACTTATGCCCGTTGTAACGAGCTATGTATTTACGGTCCTCGTTGTTCATGTCAACGCGGCCAATATCCCGTAATCGTATTAAGCGTCCTTTGTGCGAGTGAACAACGGTTTGAGCAATTTCTTCGAGGTTTTGATAGGCACCGCTTGTTTTTACACCAAAGCTTCTTTTTCCCAACTTAATAGATCCTCCGGGAATGTTGGCATTATTGCTTTGAATGGCCTCTGCGACTTGTTCAATGCTAATATTCAGCAATCCCATTTTTTCCATATCAAGCGAAATGCGAACCTCTCTGTCCGGCGATGCAATAACTTCTGCCTTACGTATGGAGCTGATTTTTTTCAGCGCATCTTTTATTTTTTCGGCTTCTTTGTCCAATAGATGATATGATACACTATCGCCGGTAAGTGCCAATTGTACTAAAACCTGATCTGAAACGCGCCATTTAATGCTTTCCAGATTATACAGGTCATTCGGCAGCTCATCTCTGATGTCGTTGACTGCCTGTACAACTTTATCGTATTTTTCATCGGTATCAACTCCAAAATAAAACTCCACGTTGACCATAACGAGGCCATCGCGCAAGGAAGTTGAAACACGTTTTATATCTTCAAGCTCACTTATTGCATCTTCAATGGGTTGAGCAATAAGCTCTTCAAGGTCGACCGGACTAACTCCAGGGTAAATGGCAAAGGTGGTTACAGCCGGAACTGTAATTTCCGGATTCTCGGTGCGCGGCATGTTCAGGAAAGAATTCATGCCGGTTACTACCAACAGTAAAATTACAATGGTTGCAAAACGATGGTGGTTAATAACAAGTGATGTCAATCGCATAGTTAGTTATTTTCGATCGTTTCTACTGTTTGTCCTGCAATTACAAAAGACTTACCCTCGGTGACTGCCTGTTCGCCCTGTTCAATATTACCTTCCACGTATAAAAAATCGTGAGCAATATGTTTGATATGGATATTGCGACGTTCAATTTTGTTGTTCTTCACAATTTTTATCCAGCCATTATCACCATCGGCTTCAACCAATGCATCAACCGGAATGCGCAGATAAGAATGGGTAACAGCCGGAAAAATGACAACTGTGGTCAACATTCCGGTGGCAATTTTGCGCGGCTCATCAATAAATGTAAGCTCCACATCGTATGTACCTGTGTAAGGGTCGGCCATTGCACTAATTTGTGAAACTCTGGCTGTAAATGTTTTATTATCGTAAGCATCCATAAAAATGTGCGCCGTATCGTTATTTTCAAGCGCAACCCATTCTTTATCAGTCACGTTTGTCTGAACAATATGAGTAGAATTATTTGTACCCAAAACGAGAACAGGGTATCCAGCATCGGTTATTTCTCCATTCTCAGCCAGCTTTTTCAGGACTGTTCCGTGATTTCCCGCCCGTATAACTGCATGTTTTTGGTTGAAACGTGCCATGCGTAAGTCCGCTTGCGCTGCTTCAAGTGCAGTTTTAGCGTTCTGCCATTGTTCACGGGTTGCTACACTGTCTTTGTACAAGTTGTCTGCCCGGTTAAAATCGCGTTTTGCTTTTTCAACAGCTAGATTAGCCTGTTCAACCCTTGCATCAATTTCTTGTGTATTAAGTTTGGCCAGCACTTGTCCCGGACGTACTTTTTCACCTTCTTCAACAGAAATATTTTCAATTATACCTCCAATTTTGAAACTTAACCTGATATTTTTGGCGGCTTTAACCATACCTGTAGTGTTGATGTCATCGGACTTATTAACTTCCTTAATTTCAGTCACTTTTACTTTGGGAATTGTACTTTTCTTTTGCTTGTTCTCAATAGTGGAACAGTTCGTCAACAGCAAAAGAATTGCGATTCCAATTATCAGGTTATTTTCCATAGCTATTGAATTTTTCTTTAAGGTTCAACTGTGCAGCGGCTTTTTCAAGTTGGGCTTTTTTGATGTAAAAATCGTAACGTGCAATTGCCTCTTGTTCTTGTGCATTACGGTATTTTTCCATGGCATCCATGTGTTCAAGCTGGTTGATCATGCCCTGCCGGTATTTTTTGTCTATCATTTCCCAGGTTTTCCGTGTGCTGGTCAATTTCCTGCTGGTTGCCTGATATTTCTTGTATGCCGCATTCAACGCGTAATAAGCATTAGAAACCTCTATCTGAATTTGCTTCTTAACTTTCTCTAATACCAGTTGGCTTTGCCGGTGCTGTATTTTTGCTTCCTGTATTTCAGCTTTCCTTCTGAATCCCTGAAATATTGGCCATTGTAAAACAAAGGATGCAATATAAAAATCCTGGTTGTGATTAAATTCATATTCTTTCCCCTGAAAGCCATAATCCAAAACAAAAGATAGTTCCGGCCAATAATCGGATTTCTCGAGCTTTTCGTTGAAATTTTGTGCCTCCACTGCTGATTTGGCCTGTTTAATCTCCTCACGGTGTATATTTTCCTCATCATGGCCTGTTTTTGGAATCATTTGCGCTATAGAATCATACTTTTTATCGATCTTTATTTCGGACTCAAGTTCGCGGTTAAGCAAAAAGTTAAACCCTGCACGGGCACGTTGTATTTTTTCTGTTGCCGCTGCTTGTTTTTCTTCTATCTCACTTATTGCTGTACGCGCCTTGAGTACATGGTCGTAGGTAACTTTTTCGTTTTCAAATAACTTTTGGTTTACTCGCAAATTCTCTTCAAGTATTCGTTTAGTGTTTTTTAGTAAACTCCTTAAATTTAAGGCTTTTAGATAGCTAAAATATGCTGTTTTAATGCTGGAAACAAGCTCCCTGGCATACGCATTTTTGCTAAATTGATGATAATGTGTAAGTTGATCTTTTATTTTAGTATTGTAGTATATTTCACCATTAAAAAGAGGCTGAACCAATCTAACTTTCGTTTCGTGCTCCCGGTTGCGTAAAAAATTAATTTCTTCGTTTTCGATTTGCGGAAATGCCGCCGACCCGGTAAGATAGTTTAATGTGGAATATACCGGATTTAACATATCCCCGACAGGCAGGTCGATAACCCGACCACCATCAGCTCTTGTATATCTGGCGTTTATAGAAATTTCAGGCCAGTAATAACCCCTGGCTTGTTTTAATGCTTGTATGCTTTGCTCGTAGTCGAGCTGTTTTTGTTTCAGGGAAATATTGCTTTGGAGTCCTGTTTCAATATAGGAATCAAGTATTCCTTTATTTTGTGAAAATAAGGCCAGTTGCGGTATTACCATAAAAAACAATACCCATGATTTCATACATTATGCATTTTTAATTTCGGTTGTGAAAATACTAAAAAATTTATACTTGAGACTTCTTTGTAACATTATTATATTTACAATACTTCAGCCACGATAAATGTACTTCCGCCCACAAAAATCAGATCACTTTCACTTGCTGCATTTTGAGCAGCATTTATAGCCGAGCCAACATGTTCAAAGCTTTCTCCATGCAAATTATATTTTACTGCCTTTTGCTTTAAAATTTTTTCATCTAAAGCCCGCGGAATACTTGCTTTAGTATAGTAATAATAAGCTTTTAATGGTAAAAGCTTTAAGATGCTGTCAATGTTTTTATCATCTACAACACCAAGAACAATATGCATATTTTTATAGTCGATAGACGATAATTGCTCAACTACATCTTTTAGGCCTTCAGGATTATGTGCCGTGTCTGCTATGGTAAGCGGATGTTGTGCTAAAACCTCCCAGCGTCCTTTGAATCCCGTAAGTTTTCGTATTTTTTTAAATGCTCGTTTTCTAACATTATCGTCAACCGGAAATCTGCCCCTGATGGCATCCAGTGTCGTAAGAGCTGTTATTAGGTTTTTAGCCTGATATTTCCCCACAAGATCTAATTCCCAGGTAAACTCATCGCCCAAAAAGCGATCAAAAAGCGTAATAAACTGGGTTTTATAAGGTGGTTGGGTTTTAACTTCATGAATTTCAAACCGATCTGTTGCATGGTTCACCGGAGCAGCCAGTTCGGCTGATTTTCGGGCATAAACTTCACTGGTTTCAGGCTGCTTCTCTCCTATTACTACTGGTATTTCGGGCTTTATGATTCCGGCCTTTTCTTCTGCAATTTTTTCGATGCTATTGCCCAGAAAACGGGTATGATCAAGCCCAATATTTGTAATTACCGAAACTAAAGGTTTAATTATGTTGGTTGAATCGAGCCTGCCGCCCATTCCCGTTTCAATTACGGCCACATCTACCCGTTCACGTGCAAAATAATCAAAAGCCATAGCAGCCGTAATTTCGAAAAAACTTGGTTTAAGGTCTTCGATAATTTTCTGATTATTTGAAACGAACTGCACAACATAGTCTTCACTAATCATTTCCCCATTGATACGAATGCGTTCACGAAAGTCCTTAAGATGGGGCGAAGTGTAGAGACCAGTTCGGTAGCCGGCTTCCTGCAAAGCAGCAGCCAGTATATGCGATACAGACCCTTTTCCATTCGTTCCGGCTACATGAATTGTTGGATAAAACTGGTGCGGGTGCCTGAAATGCTCATCCAATAGAAGCGTAGTTTCCAAGTCTGCCTTGTATGCAGCCTTTCCTACCCTTTGATACATGGGCAATTGCGTAAATAAAAAATCAAGTGTTTGCTGATAGTTCATATTGCTGTGCATAAAATTTAAAGCAAAATTAATAAATGCCGCATAATTTTTTATACTTTTAAAATGATATTCATTCAGGTTTATGCACATAAAACCCTAAAAATTGCCTTATGCCAAAAAAAATCAAAAAAGTATTTGTATTAGACCCTTCTGGTAATTACGTCGCTGGCTCATATTCTTGGGACAATTCATTTGAGTATG
>CAYPSX010000165.1:0-8666 GCA_964413185.1 uncultured Bacteroidales bacterium | reverse complement strand
TCTGGGGCTCCATTCCGGTAAGTGCCAAAAACAAAGCCGGCGAGTGGCTTGAAAATAACGAAACCATGCCCGATGTACAGGTAAAAAACATGCCCGGCAAAATCGATAAAGGTAAAGATCAACAACTGGAACGGGCTGTGGAGGAATTACTAAAAATGACTGAGTAGCAGGTTGTATTCCGAAAAATTGCCGCTACAAATAAAGAATAATCAATATTAAAAAACCTTTGTGAACATATTTTATGCGCACAAAGATTTTTTCTTTCCGGCCAACAAACAATTACTCCTTCACTATTTTTGTAGTAAAAGTTCGTTCTGGCGTTTGTATTTGAATGATGTATATTCCATCTTCAAAAGCCTCAATATTGATTACTTCTTTCTTTTCAATATTGGTTTTTTGCAAAATTTGCTTTCCGCAAACATTTGAAATGGTCAATTGCTGAATATAAGCATCTTTGCGTTCAATATTTAACACAGTTTTTGCCGGGTTTGGATAAATTAAAATGCCTGCCTCCTCAGTATTTGAAATGCCAATATATTCGTTAACGGTAACATCGAAAGTGCATGAGTTTTGATTTCCGCTATTATCGGTAATAGTCCATACAATTGTAGTAACACCCTCCGGAAGCTGTTCTCCCGCAAGTGTTGCTGTACTGTTAAAATTGTTTTCAACAGTTGCAACACCACAATTATCTGAAGTTTCTGTCGGATCAAACTCCGTTCCGTCTACCGTATATGTGTTTGATTCGTCTGCATCAATGGTTGTGTTGGCAATACAGCTGATAACCGGGTCAGAATTATCTTCTACAGCTACGTTAAAAGTAACTTCAGTGAAATTTCCCGAACCATCGGTAGCTGTGAGCGTAACCGTATTTGCTGCACCGAAAATAGTTGTGCCGGCTGTGGGGTTTTGTGTGATATCCAACGTTGCATCGCAATTATCCGTGGCAGTAACATCGGTTGTGTAATCGGGCATTGAAAATTCGCAGTTGGCATCGGCATCCACAATTTGATCATCATGGGTTGAGGTGATAACCGGGTCAGAATTATCTTCCACGGCCACGTTAAACGTAATGTCGTCAAAATTTCCGACATCATCGGTAGCTGTGAGCGTAACCGCATTTGCAGCACCGGAAATAGTTGTGCCGGCTGTGGGGATTTGTGTGATATCCAACGTTGCATCGCAATTGTCCGTGGCAGTAACATCGGTTGTATAATCGGGCATTGTAGCTTCGCAATTCGCATCGGCATCCACAATTTGATCATTATGTGTTGATGTGATAACCGGATCAGAATTATCTTCTACAGCTACGTTAAAAGTAACTTCAGTGAAATTTCCCGAACCATCGGTAGCTGTGAGCGTAACCGTATTTGCTGCACCGAAAATAGTTGTGCCGGCTGTGGGGTTTTGTGTGATATCCAACGTTGCATCGCAATTATCCGTGGCAGTAACATCGGTTGTGTAATCGGGCATTGAAAATTCGCAGTTGGCATCGGCATCCACAATTTGATCATCATGGGTTGAGGTGATAACCGGGTCAGAATTATCTTCCACGGCCACGTTAAACGTAACTTCGTCAAAGTTTCCGGTATCATCGGTAGCTGTGAGTGTAACCGTATTTACAGCACCGGAAATGACTGTTCCGGCTATTGGATTTTGCGTAATATCCAACGTTGCATCACAGTTGTCCGTGGCAGTAACATCTGCTGTGTAATCAGGCAATGTAGCTTCGCAATTGGTCTCATCGGGTAAAATCTGGTCATCGTGCGTTGAAGTTATAACCGGCGCTGTATTGTCTTCCGTGGCTACGTTAAAAGCAACTTCAGCAAAATTCCCCGCATCATCAGTAACTGTGAGTGTTACAGCGTTTACAGCACCGGAAATGGTTGTGCCGGCTGTGGGGTTTTGTGTGATATCCAACGTTGCATCGCAATTGTCGGTGGCGGTTACATCGGTTGTATAATCGGGCATTGTAGCTTCGCAATTAGCATCGACATCCACAATTTGATCGTTATGGGTTGATGTGACAACCGGATCGGTACTATCTTCTACGGCTACGTTGAAAGAAACTTCAGTAAAATTTTCTGAATCATCGGTAACTGTGAGCGTAACTGTGTTTGTGGCACCGGAAATGGTTGTGCCGGCTGTGGGATTTTGTGTGATATCCAACGCTGCATCGCAATTGTCGGTAGCAATAACATCGGTTGTGTAATCGGGCAGCGAAGCTTCACAATTCGCCTCATCTGCAACGACCTGGTCATTATGGGTTGATGTGATAACCGGATCGGTAATATCCTTTACCATAACATTGAAAGTAACTTCAGCGGCATTGCCCAAATCATCTGTTACCGTTAGTGTTACATCGTTTGTTGCGCCGGAAATAATTGTTCCGGCTATGGGATCTTGGGTAACATCCAACGTTGCATCACAATTGTCAATGGCAGTTACATCTACTGTGTAATCGGGCAATGTTGTTTCGCAATTGGCATCGGCATAAATCATTCGATTGTTGTGGCTGGATGTAAATATGGGACTCTCGCCATCCATTCCCAACAATGCAGAGCTCGAAGAAACATCGCCATGCGAATTGGAAGCTGTGCATTTAAACGCATCGCCATCCATGCCGGCAGTAGTTGTTACAGTTAGTGTGTTCGTAGTAACTCCGCTATAATCAGCACCGTCACTGATGTCGGTCCATGTTGAGCCTTCTGCCAGGTTTACCTGCCACTGGTAAGCTGTTGCATTGTTTGCTTCTACAACGTACTCAACTGTGCTACCCGGGCATTCGTTGGTCTGACTTGAGGGTTGCGAGATTATGGTTGGTGGCGCCGCTAACTCTAATTCATATTGCAGGTATGCATAACGCGTTTCTGTACCGGTTGTAATTTCTGCATAAACATAATATGAGGTTCCGGGTACAAGTCCGGTAACACTCCAAATATTTGTGTTTTGTGTGAACGATGATCCTGTATTTACCAACGTTTCTGTTGTAATGGTTCCTGCATTATTATCATTGTATGGATTCCTGTCAGTATCAACGTATAATGTGATATCCGGCGCTGTAGCATAACTACGGTAATAGTATTTTACTATAAAGGTTTCATTTTCATCGACTAATTGGAAACCGGGTTCAATAGTAGTACCACTTCTCATCAACTCAGTTTTTAATACATTTGGCCAGGTTGCAGTGGTCCAGTTTTGTGTGGCCCGGGCTCCATAACCTTCTGTAAATGCATAGTGAAACCCGTCTGCAACTTTATCCCCTCCGATTACCGGCACATCAGTGCTGGTGCGGTCGCCACGAAGAATACGACTGTAATAAAATCCTTCGATATCGCCTTCACTCTCATAAGTATTGAACCAATTGTCGCGTTCTGTTTGTGTGAGTGTTGCTTCACCGTTTGTTACAGGCGTTGTCAAATCTATTGTGCCGTGATATGCAAGAATTGTATTAAGGTGATTGGAAAAATCAAAAGTAGTTGCTCCAATTGTATACGTATAACCGGTTTCATTATGATAACCGCCTGTCATTTCAGACCATTGCCTGTTGAAAGCACCGGGCACGTATTCTCCTGTTGGCGCTTCAAAATCCTGGTAATAGCAGTCGGCAAACAATACATTTTCGTACAATTCAATTGGAGTATCAATAACATCACCTGCAATTGGCTGCGGGTCTGATGCAGTTAACGGATGTGGATCGAGTGCTGTAAGATGTTCAACATCGATACCCTGTTCGCCTAAAAGCCGGGCTATTTCGAAAACCATTCCTCCACCACGGCTGTGCCCGATCAGGTGAATGGGTAATTCTGCTACGGCAGGCTGGCTGTTCTGGCTTTGATATAGTTTAGGCACTACGGCTGCCGCTACTTCCTGGGCGGTAATGCTTGTGGTTAGATGGTTGGCCACGGCTGTCCAGTTTACAAGCACAACTATTTCGCCATTGGTTTGTGTACTTAAATCGAAGCTCCACGGGTCGCAAGTTGCTGTAAGACTACCGGTTGTACCGGTTACCGTGATTGTACCGGTCTGTCCGCCACCTGCGCGTGTAATAATGGCATCGGCCATGCTGGTCATCCAGGCCGGCTGATTACCATCGGGATCCCATCCATGAACAATTACGGTTGCGCCTGCGCCTGAATTGCTCAATGGTGCTGTTTGCGAAAAAGCATGATATGCAATAAGCAAAATAAATGTTGTTAAGAGGATTTTTGTTTTCATAATTCAATGTTTTGAAAGTTTTTTTTATGTTTTCGATTTCTTGAATTGTGGCAATTAGGTTTGTAAAATATCTAACTAATATACATGGTTATTAGCTGAAAATCAAATAAAAATGCAACCACCAGGGATCATGTTTCACGAAAGCTAACAATAGTTTGGTTTATGGGAGACAGAGAATTGTCAGGGCAAATCTGTTATTTGTGCTTCTAACATCATTTGTTTAAGATATGATTGTTTCGTTTTTCGCTTTTTTGTTATTATCAATGGTTCATAATAGTCAAAGCACATGTAAAATCCCCCCGGGCAATCAAAAGGGAGCTTTTTACTCATCAACAGGTATTGAAAAGCTAAATGTGCTTCCCTTGCCTTCTTCGCTTTTAACCCACAACCGGCCGCCCAGCAGTTCTGTAATATTTTTGCTGATTGTGAGCCCCAGTCCTGCCCCGCGGTATATTTTTGTTTTGTTTTCCTCAATTTTACTGAACCGGTTGAAAATTATCCTCATTTGTTTGTCAGTCATTCCTATACCCGTGTCCTTTACATAAAAAACAACCCGTTTTTTGTCATTTTCCCTGTCGGTTTTACATCCAACTTCAACATAACCTTTTTCGGTAAATTTCAGTGCATTATCTATGAGGTTGATTAAAACCTGCTGAAGCCGGAACGGATCGGTATGGAGCTTTTCTTGATGTTCTGATTTGATAAACCTGAGCTGAACATCTGAATCATCCTGCTCAGGATACATGGGAACAAGCTTGTCGAAGGCTTCATTTACTGTAAAAGTTGTTTTATTGATAGCTAACTGCCCCGATTCAATTTTGGCAATATCAAAAATATCATCAATAAGTTTGAGGAGTGTGCTTGCGCTGTGATTCAGGTGTTGGGATATTTCTTCCTTGGTTTCGGGCAGGGTTTCATCATCGGTGAGCAGATCGGCAAAACCAAGAATGGCATTCATTGGCGTGCGTATTTCGTGCGACATATTGGCCAAAAAAGCCGATTTGAGCCGGTCTGACTCTTCGGCTTTTTCTTTGGCTTTTTCAAGTTCTGATGTTCGCTCTTTCACCAACTCCTCCAGATTATTTCGGTGCTTCTCAAGTTCTTCATTCTGAACATACAACACCTCATTTGTAGATGTCAGCTCTTCGTATAATTGTTGTATTTCCTCGTTTTGCTCATGCACCTGTTTACTTTTTTTCTCAATGCTTTTATTTTTGGCCGACAGCAACTTATTTGTTTTTGATTTTTGGAGATAACTGCGAATGATGACCAGCGAAAGAATTATCATAAAAATAAAACCGGCTATCAGGGAGTTACGCAGCATCTTTTGTCTTTTTATCGCCTCTTGCTGAATGGCATCCTTTTTTTGCTGTTCCAGTTTAATGGCTTGTTTTTCCTTTTCATTTTTATATTTATATTCGAGGCCTACTATTTTTTTAATGTTTTCTTCGTTGTACAGGCTGTCACTTAATTCTTTGTAAAGCACATACGTTTTGTAAGCTTTTTTATAGTTGTTCAAGTGTTCATAAATTTTTGCCAACTGTAAATAAACATCTTTTTTAATTTCGTTATACTCAATCTCTTCGGCAATTTTCAGGCTTCGTAAAGAATAATCCAGAGCTTTTGAATAGTTTTTTGTTCTCAAATAAACCGAGCCAAAATCTTTGTATAAATAGCTAATGCCGTAAACATCATTTATCTCTTTTGAGAGTTTTAATGCTTGTTGAAAATAGTCGAGAGCCTGATTATAACCACCCAAGTCTCTGTACACTTCACCAATATTATTCAAACCAATAGCCACGCCGCCTGTATTGTTCATTTGACGGTCTATTTCCAATGATTCTTTGAAATAGTCGAGTGCTTTGTAATACTTTTTCTGGTCGTAAAAAATTACCCCAATATTGTTTAAAGCGTAGGATATACTTTCTAAATCATTTAATTCTTTAAAGTAGACAAGTGCTTTTTTATAGTATTCCAATGCTTTTTCTTCTTTACCCTGATCACTGTATATTATTCCGATACTGTTCAGACAATCTGAAATGAGCTTTTTGTCGCCCAGTTTTTCACTTATCATCAAGGCTCTTTGATAAAATTCAAGCGCCATTGGGTAATTGGCTTTCTTTGCATAATAAATGCCGATTAAGCGCAAACTTCGTGCTTTTCCTCTTTCATAATTGATTCTATTGGATATTTCTTCGGCTTCTGTGGCAAAATTCAGGGCTTTTTCATTATCCGTTAAACGAACGGAGTTGGCAAGTTCAATGAGCAAATTAACACGTGTAGAGTCTTTTTTTATGTGTTGTTTTAGCAAAATTGAAAGCGAATCTGTTTCCTTATCCTGGCTTTTTAAATAGCCACAATTAATGGAAAACAAAACCAAAAGAACTATTTTAATACAAATAGCAAGTTTCATCCGTTTTAAGATTAAATCATAAAGATTGGATTTTTTTCGTTGAAATTCAAGAGAAAGCAGAGGATTTTGACTAACCGGAAGATTCTGCGACCAATCTTTTCCTGGCCAGTCGGTTTTTAACCCAGTTATGGGCAATGACGCCCGTTAAAATTAATCCGGCGCCTAATAATTCGCGGCCGTTGAGGGTTTCATTGATGAAAATATAGCTGCAAAGCGCTGCAAAAATGGGTTCTGTAGCCAAAATGATGGAAACTTTAATGGCTGCTACAAATTTTTGAACCCAAACTGTAATAAAATAACACACCAGCGTGCCAATTAAACCTAAATAAATCAGCGACCAGGTTGATTCAGTAGTGAGTTGCGGAAGGCCATCACCTGTAAACAAAAACGCGATTCCGCTGGCCACCATGGCACCCATAAACTGGTAAAGCACTATGATGCCCGCATCGGCCCTTCGCACAAAACGTTGTGCAAAGACAATATGAAAAGCCAGTGAAACTGCCGTTATGAGCGTAATAACATCGCCAACGTTAATATCTGTTTCTAAATCGTAAGTGAGAAAAAACAAGCCCATTAGAACAATAGCCACGGCGATCATGTCGATTCGCATAATTTGATGACGAAAAAGAAAAAACAACAAAAACGGAACAATAACAACTGCCGACCCGGTAATAAATGCACTGTGGCCGGTACTCGTATATTTCAGCCCTATAGTTTGACTCAGGTAAATGGATGCCAGTAAAAACCCGAGGATTGTTCCATACAGCAGCGGTTTGGTTTGTTTCAATTTCCGGGGATTCCGTATCAGATTGTAAATAAGCAAAGCCACGAAAGCCAGACCAGTGCGGCTAAGCACAATAAAAGATTCATCAACAGTGGTTACTGTATCTTTGATAATGAAAAATGTAGAGCCCCAGATCAGTGAAACCAGGAAAAGTAAAAATGTATACATAGCAGAACATAAAATTTCTCATCAAAAGTAAAATCTTTTCGGAGTGAACCGGCCTAAAAAGCCAAAAAAACATGACGTTATTGGCGAAAAAATTATCTTTGAAGGTGATTTACTTAAAAACGCTCAAATAAAATTAATCACTATGGAGAAATCTTTAAAAGGAACAAAAACAGAACAAAATCTTTTAAAATCGTTTGCCGGAGAAAGCCAGGCAAAAAACCGGTATGAATTTTTTGCAAAAGTGGCCAGGAAAGAAGGTTATGAACAAATTGCAAATATCTTTCAGGAAACTGCCGAACAAGAGCAACAGCACGCAAAGCGCTTCTTTAAATTTTTAGAAGGCGGCATGGTTGAAATAACAGCAACATATCCGGCAGGTACAATCGGCACGACAGAAGAAAATTTAAAAGCTGCAGCAGAAGGCGAAAATGAAGAGCACACAGGGTTGTACCCTGAATTTGCCGAAATAGCAAAAGAAGAAGGGTTCCCAAAAATCGCAACAGCGTTCAAACTCATTGCCCAGGTTGAAGCCGAGCACGAAAGAATTTACCTCAAGTTATTACAAAATATTTCGGAAGATAAAGTATTTGTAAAAGACGGCAAGGTTTGGTGGAAATGCCTGAAATGCGGTTATGTATACCAACGCGAAAAAGCACTCGAAAACTGTCCGGCGTGTTTGCACCCAAAAGCTTACATGCAGGTGAGAGAAGAAAACTTTTAGTAAAAAAAACAATGATTGTTTTCATAATAATAGTCTCGTTAACAATTGTTGCGGGACTTTTTTTATATTTGTCGTTCAATAAAAACAAAACAACATGGAAAAATCACACAGTACACCCCAAAAGAGCCATTTTGCGGCAGACTCAACCCATTACCAAACGGAATATTCCTACAACCAATGTCAACATTCCATTTCAGAAACGAACCAATAGACTGTTCAATTGATTAGAAAAACAATTCAACGCACAGCAACACCCAAAAGAAGATAGCCATGTACAAAACATACACATACGATGACCCCGAACAAAAACCCTCCTTATACGAAGAATTGGAGGAGAATGAAGTTTTCACGCCTGGATATGA
>CAYPSX010000164.1:0-8684 GCA_964413185.1 uncultured Bacteroidales bacterium | reverse complement strand
CCGAAAATTTGCAATTCCCTGTAAAAAGTTACCTTTGTTGCTCAACCCGTTTATTTAGAAATATCCGTTTATGAAATTTTTTACTTCAATCATTTTAAGTCTTTTGCCTTTTTTCCTATTTGGGCAAATCAGTATTTTCGATATTCAGTATACCACCGAAGCCGGCGATGGCACGTATCCCTCGTTGTATGCCGGCGAAACAGTAACTACCGGCGGAATTGTTACCGTGGCCAACTACAACGGCGGTCGTTATTTTATTGCAAGCTCGAACGGCGGCTCATGGAACGGCCTTTTTATTTACGATAATACCAATGCTACGGCTGTGGGCGATAGCATCGTTATCACAGGGCAGGTTTTCGAATATAATGGAATGACGGAGCTTACAGAGATAACAGCGTTTGATGTTGTGAGCAGCGGTAATCCATTGCCCGACCCGGCAAATATTGCGACTTCAGCCGTTACCGATGAGGCTTATGAAGGCGTGCTTGTGCAGGTTTCAGATGTGAACGTTACATCTGCTTTCGATGAGTACGACAACTGGAACATCGATGATGGCAGCGGTGAATGCGTTGTAAGAAGCGGCATTTATAATCTTGCCAATGATGGATTTCCTTTGTTCGTAGATTATCCGTTTTCTTACGTAACAGGTATTGTAACCGATTATTACGGAACCTGTATTCTTCCGCGCTATCGCGAAGATATGCAGTCGGCCGCTGATGCTTTTGTTCTGTATACCGAAGAGCATTTTGCCGATGGCTCCACAAATTTTAATTTGCCGGTAAAGGCAGCTTTGCTGAATCAATCCGGGAATATTGCCAGTTATCAATTCACCATGACCTACGATGCGTCTGTTTTTACGTATAACGGCGCCGAAACAACCGGAACGTTATCTGAAGCCGGAACTGTAACCGACAATTCAACAGCGGGCGAAATAAACCTGAATTATACCGGTAACGTTACTTGTGAAGATGTATCAACGCTCATCAAACTAAATTTCACACCCGCCGCAGAAGGTCTTGCAAATTTGCAGTTTGCTTCAGTCTTTATCAATGGAGATGAAGTTAGTTATATCGCCGCCGGCGCGTTGGAATCCGGTTCTGTGGGATGCGATGCGCCTAAGGCCGATACGCTGACCATCGTACAACGACCGTTAATGAATATTCCTGCAATTGCTGCTCCGGGAGAAACGTTTGAAATTGAGTGTTTTGCACCCGAATCTACTGCCGACTGGAATGCCCGCTTGCTGTTCAATGAGTTATCGGTTGATCTTACCATTGCTGAAACGGAATATAATGCCGGTTTGGATAAATGGACGCTGCAAACCACCCTGCCTGCGGTTGATTATTTTGAATTGTACGATTTGGAAGTTACGGGTACTGGCCTCGTGACCGATACTGTTGCCAATGCTGTAAAAGTGATCGATCAGTACAAAACCGATTATTATTTTGTTCACATTACCGATGCGCATTTGCCCGGACACACATTCTGGGGCGATCCGGGTTATGAAAACGACGACTCGGAAATGGTCGACCTCGAAGCGGTTATCGAAGATATTAACCTCATAAACCCGGAGTTTGTGCTTTTTACAGGCGATGTGCTCAACGAGGGCGAAATGGAAGATTTTGAGTGCCTGCGTCATCATACAAAAGTAGTCGAACTGCTGGAGCAATTCGAAGTGCCGGTTTATGTTGTGCCGGGCAATCATGATTTGGGCGGCTGGGAATCAACACCGCCCTCGCAGGGAACAGCCAGAAAAGAATGGTGGCGTTTCTTTGGATGGCGTCAACGCGTTGTTCCTCCTGTGCAGGAAGAATACTACGTGCACGATTACAGCTTCGATTACGGTAATGTTCATTTCACAGGACTCGAATCGTCCGATAATTATGATGGCTACATGTACGATGTGTACGGCGAAAAAGGTTTTATACCATCGCAATTAACCTGGTTGTCGAACGATTTGGCAGCGGCAGGCGATAAAGCCAAAGTGCTTTTTTATCACTACGATTTTAATGGCGATATCGACCTCAATGCATTGGGCGCAGATATGGCGCTTTGGGGGCACACGCATTCCGATACCGATGATTTCACACATCCTTACAACATCGGTACCGATAATATTTGCGATGAAGCCAGCGCATATCGGGTAATCCGCGTGAACAACGGCTCGCTTACCCCCGAAAGTACCATTTATGCCAATGGATTCGGGCAAAATTTAGATATAACGTTTAGTGATGAAAATAATGGTACTGTTGACAGTCTGTCGGCTGCAATAAACAACGGTTATTACCAGAATTTTGCGCATACGTTGGTTAAATTTATCATGCCCCAGGGAGAATATACAGTTTCAAATGGTACGCTAAAGCAAATTATACCCGCCAACGGAAAGAATATTTGTTATGTTGAAGTGCCCGTAGAAGCCAGCACAGAAGTCGTGGTGAGCATCAAAAAGAATGACCCGAATGCCATCATTCCTGTTGAGGTAAACGGATCGCTGAAGCAGAACTATCCGAATCCATTTCGCTCAAAAACCCAAATTGATTATGCATTAAAGAGCCGCGCCCATGTGCAGTTATTGGTGTACAATACAGCCGGACAGCAGGTAAAAATGCTGGTCAACGCGATACAACCCGCAGGAGAACACGTTGCCGTGTGGAATGGCATAAGTGAAGGCGGAAGCCGTGTGCAGTCAGGTATTTATTTTTACAAGTATGTAGTAGACGGCAAACAAATCGGATCGAGGCAGATGATTGTATTGTAGGAATGAGTTAACGATTCTTTAAAAATTGTGTTTTGGTAACGTCTTTGCAGCTACCTTCATTAATAGTTTTACACCTGATTTTTTGCAATGAAAATTAAAATAATAGTAATCTCACTCGTAATGATAGCTGCTTATGCAATTGCAGAACACGGGTTTAATAAAGATGACGATGCGATGCGAAACAAAAAGAAATACTCCAATACCCAGGCAACTGAAACCATGGTGAACTTTCGTTTTCAAACCCTGAAAGATTTCATGTTCAAGAAAGGGAAGGTGCCCGAATCGAAATTTAAGTTTCCTGATTTTGATAGTTCATATTTTCAAAATTTAGATAAAAGTTCACTGTCTGTTGCCTGGTTCGGCCATTCTTCCGGATTGTTGGAAATTGAAGGCAAACTCATTCTTTTTGACCCTGTTTTTTCTGATCGGCTTGGGCCTGTAAAAGGCTTTGGGACAAAGCGTTTTCATAAATCAGTTCCGATAAAATCCGAAAATCTTCCGGCACCGGATATCGTACTCATTTCTCACGACCATTACGACCATCTGGATAAAACCGCCATTAAAAAACTTAAAGACAAAGCCGGTAAGTTTGTTGTTCCCGAAGGAGTTACAAAGTATTTGCTTGATTGGGGCGTCCCCGCTGAAAAAATTGTAACACTCAAATGGTGGGAAGAGCATCAAATAAATGATTTACTTCTTGCCTGTACACCTTCACGCCACTTTTCCGGGCGCGGACTGTTCGATCGCAATTCAACATTGTGGTGTTCATACGTAATTAAAGGAAAATCAAAAACGGTTTTTTTTAGTGGCGACACCGGTTATCACAAACAATTCAGTAAAATTGGCGAAAAATACGGTCCTTTTGATTTGAGCATTATGGAGTGTGGGCAGTACAACAAAGACTGGGGCCAAATTCACATGCATCCGGCAGAAGCAGTGCAGGCCTGCATTGATTTAAACAGCAAACTGGCAATGCCCATTCACTGGGGAGCATTCAGCCTTTCTGTACACACCTGGTATGAGCCGGTTGAACTTTTTACGGACGAAGCACAGCAGAAAAACCTCAAATACATTACACCGGAAATTGGCGCTATAAAGCCTGTAAACGGTCAAATATCCACAAATCACTGGTGGGAGAAATATAAACAGGCAGATATTTAATTTAACGTGAGTTCGACCTGAATTATAAGTGTTGAAATTAATGTTTTGCATAAAATGCTGATATGCTGCGTAAAATTTTCTCAGTTTAGCCCGTTAAGAATCAAAAAATTGCTCCTGACTATATCGGAACAGGCTTTGTATATCAGTGTTTTATAGCAACCGGGGGCGAAGGATTGCCTGCTCCGATTTTTTATCGGGGAGCTCAGCAAAGCTAATCTGAACTTTATATTTTACATCAATTCACGTTAGTATAGAATAATGCAGATTTATTGGGATTCATTAGCAATAAGCTTTGTAAAGAAATGCAGCACATCGTTTTTTATGCGGGCCGTGTTTTCATGCCCCACATTTTCGTAAGTTTTCATGGTTGCATTAGTGCTGTGGGATTTATATATTTCCTTGCAGCGATCCCAGCGTTCCGGAAGCATTGTTTTACCCGGCAAATTATAGATTAACCGCCGTTCTTTTTCGCCGTAAGCATCGGAGTATGGAGCTGCATCATTATCATCCATTTCGCCCATGAAAAGAAATTGGGGTAGCGATTTGAATTTTTCTGCGTTAAACGGCTTGTTGAAAATAGAGTCAAAATCCGCAATACCAATCGGGTAAATAAGTGCTTGTTCGTGAAGCGTGTCGTTGGGCAGCATGAGTATTCCATTTAGCCCGCCTGCTGCTACACCCAATAATTTTTCAGGATGAATGAGCGAAAAGCGGTTCGCAAAAGTGCCCGAGGCAGAAAATCCCGTCATGAAAAATTTTTCCCGCACCCGGAATCCGCGCCTCCGCAATGTGTCCAGGGCGTTTTCTTTCATGGCCAGCAATTGCAAATCAATTCGTTGCAGGGGCGGCTTTTTTTTAAGCATTACGTCGCGGTCCAGAGAATGGGTATAAACCCGGCTTTCTTTCCGCGATCGGGGGAAAATGGGCACGAGCAAAGGGTTTTTTAACTCATTTGCAAGAAAATTGCCGGTATAGAACGGTCTTGTGGCTTGTCGCTGAGCTTTTTCGATGTGTTTTTTGAAGTCATCGGTAACCATACCGGTATTGTTGGGCTCCACAATTAATGTGAGCTCCTGATCGCGGGGCATATCTTCGGGCAGAAATAGCAGGTACGGGAAGTTGAAACCTTTTTCGGGCATAGATTGCATATAAAGCAACTCACCGTTATAACTTTGCTTGCAGCTTATAAAAATCAAGGCTGCTATTGTCAGAACTATAATGCGCTTCATGTTTTTTTCGTTGTTTGATTCTTAAAAATAATTAAAATATAATTTCTTACCGTCAATATCAGCGTTTTTCCGGATTTTTGTTTTAGCCAGCTTATAGCTATCTGCGGTTTTAATAACTTCATATCCGTTTTTAAGTTCAATAATCCATCCGTCTCCCGCGATTTTTCCGGGTTCAATTTTTTCCGGCTTCGATACAAAAACACGATTCCAGTCACGGGTCATTAAAGCACCTTTTTTGGCCGTAAGCTTACCAAAACGATCTCTGAGAACGAAATATTCATATACGTTACCATGCTCTCCCAAAGGAATTATGCTGTTGGGATTAAATCCAATTTGCCGGTCGATTAATTCTATAACGAGCGGATTGTCTTTCAGAAGTTTTTGAGTGTACATTGCAATTTTTTCGTTTCGTTTTTTCCATCTTGCCGACTCTTCAGCTTCAATTTCATCATAATTGTAGTGTATTTTTATTTTGTCAAGGGTTAGTTCATTGAGCGTTTGCTCTTCAATGGCGTAGTGATTCATGGCGAGTTCAAGGGCATGAAAATCGCTTAAGGCAGATTTTCGCCAGGGTTTGCCCGAAGCATCGAGCAGTAAACCGTAAAGTGGCCCCGATGTGTATGCTGTAGCACGCGACAAGGATGATTTTGCCGACATATTTTCGATATTTTTTTTCACGCACGATTTTAATCGCTCTTTTTGCGTATAAGCGAGTTTGAATCCGGTGTATTGCGCCAGCCCTTCCTGGGTTTCCAGTAAGATTTCATCTTTTTTGCTTTCCGAATATTTTTCAAAACGTTTTTTACGAAAAAACAGGGCGTGTTTCAGGGCATCTTTCTTCTCATTAAAAACAGCTTCGAAAAGCGCATTCATTTCGAGCCGGAAAAGTATACGGGCATCTTTTTTGTCCATGTGCGGAATGGCCATAATCCTGAATTGTAAATCCAATAGTCGTTGTAAATTGTGAAAAGATTCATGCGCCATCAGCTCCAGGGCTACATCCATTGTTTTGCTTAGCGGCCACATCACCATGGTCCAGGGTGTGCTGTCAATCATAACTGATGTGTTGGCAATGGCTTTTTCCTGTGGATATTGACCGTAAAAAAGCCCGTTCACTTTTTTGGTTGACCATCCGTTAACCGGTTCGTTGGCTACAAACTCATAGTTTTCGGGATTGATAAACAACATTTTACGGGGCAGCTTTTGTCCCCAAAGATTGCCATTGTCGGCATTGCGTAATCGGTCGAATTGTTTGAAATAACGGTGCGCTGATTTGTTGTCAATGGTTTGCTGTGCATTTAGCAGGCCGATGCAGGTGATTAGCAAAATTGTAATTGCAATTTGTAAACGTATCATAATAACAGGTTTTAAAGTTTGGTGCTAAATTACGCCTGTTGTCTTAATTAGTCGGTTAATGCTGGGTTAATGGAGGGTTAAAGGTTTCTTTTTTAACGAAGTAAGTTTATTTTTGTGTCATGAACCGAAAAAGTAAAATAAGTTTGTACCTGCTTTTTGCAGGAGCCTTTCTGTTTTTGATGTTGTCTGTTTTAATGGTTTGGAACGCCTACCAGTCGGCACAAAAACAGTTTAAATTTACAAAGCAGTATTATCTGGGTACAGCCTTTTTTCAGAGTGGGATGGATGCTACTAAGCTTACACCGTTGGCCGATACCATAAACTATATGTTGGCTTCGCAAACGGGAAATGGGGAACTTAACAGGCCGGTTATCGACAGTTTGATTAGAACATCAACCCGGGAGTACAAGAGGGTTGAGGATAATTTCGAAAAATTACTTCGAAAAGAGGGTATTCACGCCGGGTTTGAAATGGCTGTTGTTGTTAACCGGTTTCATATTCGGCACAATGATTCGCTGATCAAACTTTACGATTTTGAGAATAACGGCAGTTTTCTTACGCTTTCGGGTAATCCTCAAAAGTTTAACTTACTCAAGCCCGATAATTCTTTCTTTTACAAGCTGGGTCAATTTGATATTAACATGCAGGTGGCTGTTTACGTGCAATTTTCAAAAATTGAGATGTATCTTTTGAGTCAGGTACGCTACCAATTGCTCATCTCACTTATTATGTTGTTGCTTTTTGTCGGAATTGTCATTTATACCGCCAAAACTATTCGAAAACAGCAAATTGTAGATCAAATGAAAACCGATTTCATCAATAATATGACCCATGAGCTGAAAACACCGTTAACAACACTGTCTGTGGCAGCTAAAACCATTGATCCCGCAAATACAAATGTAACCAGCTCGCTCATTACCAGTCAGGTAAAGCGATTGGAGTCTGTCATTAATCGTGTAATGGAATTGTCTTCACTAAGCGAAAGGTCTGTTAATAAGGAACTTGTTCCCATTAACCAGTTTTTTGTCGATATGCAACATGCGTTTCGAGACGAACAAACTGACATTCAGGTACAATTTTCAGGCGTAAAAGATGATGACCAAATGTTAGTCGACCGGTTTTTGTTAGAAACAGCATTGCTTAATTTATTGGATAATGCACGAAAATACGGAGGTGAAGATAAAATTTTGTTAAGCGTTAAATTAGATGATCTCTGGTTATATATTTCGGTGAAAGATAACGGGAAAGGGATACCCGTAAAATATCAAAAGTATGTATTTGATAAGTTTTATCGTGTGCCTGAGGGGAATCGGCATGAAGTGAAAGGTTCCGGTTTAGGGCTGTTTCATGTTGCACAAATTGTTAAAGCTCACCGGGGCAAGGTAAAGCTTTATTCGGCGCCCGGTCAGGGAACAGAAGTAACACTTTTAATTCAGGTAAAATGAGTACAAAAACTAAAATATTGCTTGTAGAAGATGATGCCGATTTAGGCAATGTGCTTTGCCAGTACCTGAAAATGAATCAGTACGAAGTTGATTTGTGCCGAAACGGAAAAGAAGGTTTAACCGCAGTTTTGTCCGGGCAGTACGATGTTTTTGTGTTGGATGTTATGTTGCCCGGGGTTGATGGCTTTACGTTGGCCGAACACATAAAAAAACATGATATAAATACGCCATTTCTGTTTTTAACGGCTCGCAGCATGAAAGCTGATGTGCTGAAAGGCCTGAAAATGGGAGCCGATGATTACATAACCAAACCTTTTGAACCGGAAGAATTGCTCTTGCGTATTCAAAACCTTCTGAAAAGAACCGGAAACCAAATACGTGCGACGTATACAATTGGTAATTATGAGTTTGATTATAACCGATACCGACTCATTTGTGGTGAAAAAGAACGAAACCTCACAGAGCGGGAAGCTGATTTGTTGAAGTTGTTGTTAGACAACAAAAATTCGGTTGTTAAGCGATCCGATATTTTGCAAGCCGTGTGGGGCGAAGACGACTTCTTTATGGGACGCAGTATGGATGTGTTCATCACCAGGCTGAGAAAGTATTTATCTGCCGACAATCGCATTTCCATCCAATCTGTGCGAGGCGTTGGAATAATGCTCGAAATTAAAACGAACAAACAAGACACAGCCAAATAAATCAGACTCTCGATTCTGTCTCTAAAGTCCGCTA
>CAYPSX010000163.1:0-8877 GCA_964413185.1 uncultured Bacteroidales bacterium | reverse complement strand
TACAGCCAGGATCGCATAAACGGCGTTTTTGAGCGGGTTGCCGGGGTAATGGAAAAAGAAAAAATTCCGTTTGAGTTTATTGTAATTGATGACGGCTCCAAAGACAATTCTTACAAAGTTGCCTGTGAGCTGGAGAAGAAAGATGAGCGAGTGCGGGCGTACAGCCTGAGCCGGAATTATACCAGTCACTACGCCAAGTTTGCCGGTTTTTCTGTGAGCAAAGGTGCCTGTGTAACTTCCATTCCCGATGATATGCAGCAACCGCTTGATACGTACATCGATATGTATAGAAAGTGGGAGGAGGGCAATAAACTTGTTATTCCGTATCGTACCAGCCGGAATGATGGTTTCATCAAAGATTTTTTTGCGCAGAGTTACTATAAACTCATGAATCGGCTTAGCGTTGTAACGTATCCGCCCGGCGGGTTTGATGTGTTTTTGGCCGATCGTGAAATCATTGATATTTTGAATGAACGCATTCACCCGATCAACACATCAACGGCGGTTGAGGTGCTTCGCCTGGGTTTCGACCCGGTTTTTATACCTTATGAACGGCCAAAAACTAAAACCAAATCGCGCTGGACATTTCGTAAAAAGCTTAAAGCAGCCGCTGATGCATTTTTTTCGTCCTCCAATTTTCCAATCCGGTTGATTTCTTATCTCGGTTTAATAACTTCGGTTTTTTCGTTCCTGTTAATCGTATTTACTATAATCACTAAACTGTTCGGCAGACAATCTCTGCTCGGATTAAGCGTTCCGGGCTGGGCAACAACGGTGATTTTTATATCCCTGTTTAGCGGTCTTATTTTATTTTCGCTGGGCATTATTGCCGAATATATCTGGCGAATTTACGAAGAAGTGAAAGGTCGTCCCGGATACATTATTCGCAAGAAAGACGACGATAAACAAAACCCGGATAATTAATTTCGCATGAATTTAGCACTCGACAGCATACGGATATTTTTGCGCAGACACGCCTGGACAATCTTGATTTTGCTGGTTTTTACCACCATTTACTCGATTATTTCATTTGTAAACCACTACTATTTCCGTACAGGTGCCTTCGATCTTGGAATATACAACAATGCCATTTACGATTATTCTAAATTCCAGGTAAATGACAATCCGGTTATGCACCGCCTTTTCGATAATATTTTAAGCGATCATTTTAGTTTGTTGCTGATGATTTTTGCGCCGTTCCGGTATATTTTCGGGACTTATACACTACTCATTTTTCAAATTTTGGCGATACTTTTTGGTGGAGTAGGGGCGTACCTTTTTGTTGTTCATCTTACCAAAAGCAAACTATACGGCAGACTGGCATTGGTGCACTTTTTCGTTACCTGGGGCATTTATTCGGCATTGAGTTTTAATTATCACGATAATGTGGTTGGAGCCATGTTTGTTCCCTGGGTAATTTTGTTCTTTTTTCAAAAAAAATGGCGACTTACGGCTTTGTTTACACTTCTTGTTCTTGTGAGTAAAGAAAACATGTCGCTGTGGATGGTTTTTGTGTTTCTCGGACTGCTTTTACTCAAAATTAAAGATAAAGAAATGCGCAGGGCAGCTATTGCCGGAAGCATTATCAGCCTTGTTTATTTCATTATGGTTATTGGTGTAATTATGCCTGCATTAGCCTCTGAAGGCAAGGGTTATTCATACTTGAAATACGATGTTTTGGGAGAAACACCCGGCGAAATGTTGCTCACCTTTTTTGAGCGCCCCAAGTACGCGTTTTCGTTGCTTTTTGAAAACCCGAGCCACGAGATTTACGATGGAATAAAAACTGAACTGCACTACGTTGTGCTTTTAAGCGGCGGTATTGCTTTAATATATCGACCACAATTCCTTATTATGTTGCTCCCCATATTCGCACAAAAATTATACAACGACAGCATGGTGAAATGGGGCATCAATTTACACTACAGTATTGAGTTTACATCAATTTTAACCATTGCATTTTTTTACTGGGTTACACAGAGCAAAATCAAAAAACAATACAAAACCTTGTTCCTGGCATTAGGCGTAATTATTTGTGTTGCAACAACTTTTTCTGTAATGGAGAAACGCGAATCGAAATGGTACAACGGAGTAAAAACCCGGTTTTACCGCTCACGTTTTTACAAAACCCATATTGATGTTCCCAAAGTTTACAAGCACCTGGAGAAAATTCCCGACACAGCCCGCGTATGTGCCCAGGCCAATATTTTACCGCATTTGGCCATGCGTGAGCGAATTTATACTTTTCCGCACGTACGCGATGCCGAATATGTAGTTTTCCTTACATCATCAAATAATCACTGGCCATATAAAAAGAAACGTTATTGGGAAAAAGTGAAGCAATTTAAAAACGACACCACATACGAAAAACTGGTAGATGATAGCGAGGTTTTGTTGCTAAAAAAACGTTGATATTCTGAATACGCGATTCCGGTTTCTGATAAGAATTCAGCCACTGCCGGCATCGTAGATCATCTTTTGTTTTCCTGAGATTTAACAATAGTTTTTGATTTCTTTTCAACAACGCGGATTATCTTAAATTTTTTGTATATTCGCCTCAATAACTAAACTCCTACGCTATGAAAAATACAGTAATACTATTACTGGCAATGTCCTTATTGTGGACTTTTGTCAGCTGCTCTTCTGATAAAGCGCAGTCAGAGCCGGATTATCTGCCACCATTGAAAGCTGAAATTCCGACAGAACTACAGGATAATCCGGAAGCCGTTGAATACATTAACAATACAACCGAGGTGCTCAATGAGTTTTCGCGCGATTTAGAAGATCTTTTTGTTAAAATTGAACCTTACGCGCACAAAGAGGAATCTGAATTGTCGCCCATGGAAAAGCTCAAAGTAACCAAACACACACTGAAGTTTGCCGGTCAAATGGCCAGGCTGGGTGCACGCATGGCAACCATGAAAGAAACCTATCAGCTCATGTCTGAAGATATGAGCGAAGATGAGCAAAAAGCCCTGGAAGTAATCAATGATACATTTATGAAACGTATTCGCGAGCTTAATGAAAAATACGACGACATAGAAGACATAGATATTGAAGATGGGGAGATACAACCCACAAACGATTCTGTCGAAATTTAATAAATTAACAAGCATTGTTAAAAAAAGCTGCCGGTAAAAGGGTAGCTTTTTTTGTTTTTATTGTCCCGTCCTAGTGTCATGTCAAGTTTGATATTTTGGGTAAGTTGAAGAAGTTTTCATTTTTAGCAAGACAAAAAATGTGCGCATAGCAGCGTTCTGTAAACATTTTTTAACGCAGATAAAAATGAAAAGATCAATACTTGGCCCGAAAGATTATGCTTGACATGACACTAGATAGGATCAGTTAAAAAAATTGTGGATTTGCGACTAAGGGATTGTTGAAATAGGGTTTTGTATATTGATTGATAGTCGGAGAATAATTGATGAAGACTTGCATTTATGGAAACTTTTTACCATTTTTAACGTAAATAAACATTGTTTGTGAAACGAAAAATTGCTGCATCATGGAAAGTAAAATCATCAATAATAAAATAGAGTTGATCAAACGAGACGATCAAATTTATGTGTACAAGGCACTCAATAAATGTTCGTTGGATTTAGACACAGCCGAATCCATGACCAAAGCCGGCGATGAGTGGAACGGAACAGCGCTTTGTGCAAATTTGGTCGATATTCGCGATATGCTTTTCATAGACTCTAAAGCAAGGAATTATAGTGCAGCTCAATACCGTGAACATGTAGCGGGCTCAGCTATTTTGACCGGTAACAGGTTTACGGTAACTTTTGCCAATCTTTACCTGAAGTTCAGCAGACCCAAAGTACCCACCAGAATGTTCAGCAAAGAGGATGATGCCATTGAATGGCTCAAAGAAAAGATGGAAGAACGGAGGGGAAATGGGAAGTAGGATTTTAGATATTGGATATTGGATTTTAGATATTAGATTTTTGACCTTTCAATTGTTTGTTTAAAGAAAGCGCCTTCACGATATTAACTTAAACCGGGTTACAATTTAATGAACTTTTTAACGGACATGCTTTTCCCGCATCTGACCAAAAGAAAATAAACGCCCTCGGGGTAAACAGAAATATCTATTTGTTGAGATGTCGGTTTATGCCCTGAAGCGGAAAAGCTTTCCAGCACTTTTCCACTCACATCGGATATTTTACAGCTGATACTTTCACATTTTGCCTCATCTACATTAATGTTTAAATATTTGTTTGTGGGGTTTGGGTAAACAAATACGTCTAATTCATTCATTTTCATATTTGTAGGGATGCCGACAGTGCCTCCGCCATTTTCTGTTTTATACATGTTGCCATGACCAGCAGCAAATCCAATGGAGTCGTTGATAAAATACATGGATTTTATTGCATGGTTGTAAACAGAATCTTGCAACTGTCTGTGCCATGTT
Organism: uncultured Bacteroidales bacterium; assembly: GCA_964413185.1. Taxonomy (GTDB): domain Bacteria; phylum Bacteroidota; class Bacteroidia; order Bacteroidales; family Salinivirgaceae; genus Salinivirga. Next base: position 4,463 of record CAYPSX010000163.1, on the reverse strand, counting down.
TGAGCACCATCGGTAGTTTTCCAAATCTCAATTTCACCCAATTCTATACCAAAGGTAGCTAAAAACACAGAAGCCATGTAACCTGTTTCACTATCGGTAAAAAACATCGGTTTATGCTGATGAGCCATTACATTAGCAGAATAAATCGTATCCCAGGTATCCCCACAATTGGTGGTTTTAAATATTTTCCCTGTTGTAGTTGACACGTATAAAACATCGCTATAATCAGGCACCGTGCATAGATCACAAACAATGCCTTCATTGCTAACAATTTCAGAAAAATTAATTTCCCAATTATTACCACCATCGGTTGTTTTCAATATCAAGTTTCGAAATTCGTAAGACCCCATATAGTACCAACATGCAATAAACCCGTCCAGATCATTTACAAACACTATATCAGTAAAATCAACAGCATCTGATTCGCTAATACCTTCGACTTCAACTATATTCCAGGTGAGACCTCCATCGGTTGTCTTACGAATTCCTCCTCCGATTATTAAACCGTTGTTTCTATCAAAAAAATGTATTCCCTTGATATATCCTTCGTTAAAACTGGCAATAATGTTCCATTCATCATCTTCTACATTGTATTTCAACACACTGTAGGCTCCTGCACAAAAACCCACGGTATCTTCAATAAATTGAAAATCAAAAATGTCTTCGTTACTATTGCATGTCACACTATCCCAGGTAACACCACCATCGGTTGTTCGTTGAATATAACCTCTTTTGCCCATAGCCCATCCTTCAAGTTCATTTTGAAATTTAATAACTTCATAGTCGCAGGTATTTGTTTCGTTAATATGGCTCCATTGAGCAACACCCATCAATGGCAAGGTTGAAAGGACAATAAGTAGAATAAATTGATTTTTCATAATCTGCATTTATTTGGATTTTTCAATTTATACAACTACAATGTTACAAAAATTCATAATAAATAGCAATAGAACCACTAAACATTTTAGCGTGGTGGCGGACAAAAATGGATAAAGTTGTTTTAACCTACAACCGGTCAACTTATACTTTACACTTATGAATCGTACAAGGTAAAATCAATATAACCTGTTTTTGAGCTTATTTCAGCAATTGCTCTTTATTGGCTTCAAACCACTCAATTTCATAATTATACCATTCAAAACGAACTTTATCTCCGGCATCGCGAACCATCACTTTAATTGCAGTTTTGGCTGTCTTCCACAGGTAAAACATTTTGTCCATTTCGTCATTTCCCCATTCTTTAGCAGGTTGTCCCCATTCCGACATCAATTCATTAACATACTTGTCGCTATCAAACCCCTCCCTCGGTGCCATAATGTAGTACCACGCACCTTTTAACTTTTGGTTATCAAAAAAATAGGCCATACGAGCCACAATTCCTTCGTCTAAATTCGTTCTAACGCCTAAAAATTCACCTTCCCATTCAAGTTGCTTTATAAACCCTTCGTTGTATTCATTGGGTTCGCCAAGGCCGACTATTTCCATAACCTGTTCAGGGCTATCGTTCCAAAAAGACCCGTTAAAATCGGGATCAGCAGTAGGTTGCTGGTGGGTATTGCAAGAAAATGCAAACACGGTTAAGAAAAACAAAGAAATTAGATTTTTCATGGCATTAATTTAAGCAGTTTTATAATTGCTACTAATTTATCATTTTTTATTGAATAAGAACAACAGCACCCCGAAAATGGTCAATGTCACAAGTCCTATAGCTTTTAAATGGTTCAACCATACAGAATATTTAGCTGGAATTTTGTATAATTAGGCAACCAATTACTATCTTAGGGAATCATTATTGACCATATTTATCGCATATGACAAATACATATCTAAAAAAGCAGTGGTTTGAACATTATCAGTCCTCCCCGGCGCAGCTGGAAAAAATGTCGAAAGTAGAAGGTTTAATCAGTGCATTTAATGCCAATATCGATGCAGTAATTAAAATTTCAGGAAAAGATATTGAAAAGTTAATCCGCACGAATAATATGGAGCCGGCTTCAATTTTAGCTGAAGGTAAAAAAAGTATCAACACAAACGCAGATGCGATACGCGGCCTGATCAAATGCTTTAAAAGCGGCATAGCTGATGAGTGGTTGATTCATGAAAAATCCGTTTTTGAGTGGCTAAATACAACCATCGGGTACGATAATTTGCAGATGGGCGGTCAGGGTGGCATTGTGGCTAATGCCATGGCGGTATGCGGCGTTGAGAATGTTTATGTGCACACTGCATCATCGCCAAAAGAACAATCGAAACGCTTTTTAGATTTGGATAACCTTAAGAATGTAAACCGTTTTGGCGAATTGCAAAAAGCGCATACGATCGACCGAACTGAAGATGTGCCTTTAATTCACTGGATCATTGAATTTGACGTGGGCGATAAGCTAACCGTTAATGGTGAAAGATTCACCTGTCCAAAATCAAATCGGTTTATTGCCACATACGATCCGTTGAACTTTGAGTTGGCCATCGATGAAGCGTTTGACAATAAAATGAGCGATCCATCAACGTCGTTTGAATATATTATCCTGTCAGGTTATCAAATGCTTAGCAATGAGCTTCCTGATGGTACTTCCGGAGTTGAGAGAATTAATAAATCCATTAAAATTGTCGATAACTGGCGCAAAAATAACCCAAACAGCATATTGCATTTTGAAATAGCATCAACACAGGATAAAGCTATACGAAAATATTTAGTTGATAAGTTAGCTAAAGTCGTAGACAGTATCGGGTTCAATGAGCGGGAATTGATAGATATTCTTGAAGTTATTGGCGAAGAAAACCTCGCTGAACAATGCGACAAAGATACAGGCAGCAGTAATTTGTTCAGGGGAATGCTTAACGTTTTCGAATATACAAACTGTCCCCGTATTCAGTTGCACATGTTTGGCCTTTACATAACGCTCCAAAGAAAAGGATATCGAATATCACCAATTCAGAATCGCAAAGGGATGCAGTTGGCAGCCAACATTGCCGCAACAAAAGCCGGTACCGGAGCAATTAATTCCCGGGACAAATTATTATGGTCGTCCGATAAGCAGGTATCAGACATTGGTTTGAATGAGTTAGGAAATTTATCCGAAACGGTATCTCAATTATTTGGACCAAACAATCTGATTGAAGAAGGAATTTTCACCAATGACGATTTGGAAATAATTGCCGTACCCACAATCATCATCGACAAACCCATTACGCTGGTTGGAATGGGCGATACAATATCGTCGATTTCGTTGGTTGGGGCGCAGTAGTTGGAAGTTTATAAGATAAAACATCAGCAAAATCAGCGTTCTATTATTTCAAATGATCAAGTTTGAGTTAGAGTTTGAGTAGAGAGTATGGAGCCAAAAAAATGTGAGTTCCGAATCTTACTCGAAACTCACACTCAAAACTGTTTTGTGGGCAAGGGAGGCATTTAGAAGAGTCATTCCAAGGATGTACGGCCTGTTCCGAAGTAATCGGAAAGGAATGATTTTTTTTACATCCTCAGAAAGCCCGACTCAATGCTTCTTTCATCCGCAAATACTCTTTATTTTTATTTCCTTTCACCGCAGCTATCCACGCCAGCTTGCCTTCGATTATGTTCGCGAAATGAATGACATCACGGACATCTTTTTCAGGGAACTTTTCCATGTAAATCCGGTATGCTTTGTCCAATCCTTTGGTAGCAATGGAATGTACAACAGTGCGCAAAAGGCGCATGTATTTGCGGTCTACATTGGGATGCTCATTGACGGTTATGCCGGTGATGGTTTGTTTTGCTTTGTTCGACCTGAAACGTGTTTTGGTGTGATTCAGTTGAAACCTTTCGCTGTTTACAATATTTTCTATTTCAAACAAAACGCCCATATTGATGTACGAATTGGATGAAAAGCATAAATCATCTACGTAGCGGGAATAGGTTAGATTATTTTTCCGACAATAAGCGATTAGTTTTTCATCCATTGAATGGATAATCATTTCAGCCAGCGCGGGAGAACTGGGAGCACCGGTTGGGAGCATGTTGTTGTGAGTTGTGAGCAACGCAAGGCAAGCGCTAAGGTTCTGATTTCCGAGGTTATCATTAAGAAATTTATATACCCGTTGCCTTGAAATGGAGCCGAAGAAGTTTTGAATATCTACCTGCAAAATGTGCTTTTTACCCACGTGCATGCGGGCATGATTGACACATGATGATTCGATCTGAAATAACGCTTTGTTTTTTTCTTTTTGAATTGACAACCAAAAGATTCCTTCGTCGTACCTTCTCGGAATGACGACGAAAATGATTTTTTAAACAGCCTCATCTCGATTTATGTGCTTCAATATGCCCCTGAATGATATCGAAAATACTTGTTTAAGAAACGAAGTGTTTGGGTGTTCATGCTGATTTCGTTTTGGGTGCTTTGTTTTTTGTAATGTAAAATATTCCGACATTCAGTTTCCCGTTATTAACCGTTTTGTAAACCAATGTTATTTCCTGTATCTGA
>CAYPSX010000162.1:0-8923 GCA_964413185.1 uncultured Bacteroidales bacterium | reverse complement strand
TTTTCGGCTTTCTCCCTTTAGGGCCGGGGCAAAAAAAGGCGAAAAATCAATTCTTGATTTAATCTGTCAAAGTAGAATTAGGAGGCTGTCGTAAATAGTGCCGGCAAGAGAACTACTTTTTTTTTAGTGCTTGATTAGGATTTCGCCCCAAACAAAGGCCTAACTTTCTCTGATTCCCTTTATTACAAAGGGGTTGCAACCCCTTGTTTATTGGCCTTCAGTGGCTATTCGCTGCCAACCGAAGGCCAACTCCAAGTCGGTCTCCGATTAATTTTATCGAAAACTAAAAAAAAATTACAATTCACAATAATTTGTGCCGTCAAAAAAAAGCCCCCGTTTCTGGAGGCTTTGAAATATTTCAAATAAAGTTGAAATTAGCGAATATTTGCCTGTGCAGCTGCCAAGCGTGCAATTGGCACACGGTAAGGTGAACATGAAACGTAGTTCATTCCTACTCTGTGGCAGAATTCTACTGAGCTGGGCTCTCCACCGTGCTCACCACAAATACCTACTTTCAGGTCTTTGTTTGTGCTGCGGCCTTTTTCTGTTCCCATTTCAACGAGTTGTCCAACGCCTTCCTGATCTAATACCTGGAAAGGATCATGTTTCAGCAAGCCTTTTTCAAGGTAGATGGGCAGGAATTTGCCGGCATCGTCGCGAGAATATCCAAAGGTCATTTGGGTAAGGTCGTTGGTTCCGAAGGAGAAGAACTCGGCTACTTCTGCAACTTTATCAGCAGTAAGGGCAGCACGTGGAATCTCGATCATTGTACCAACAAGGTAATCAACCTCTACACCTTTTTCTTTGAATACGTCGGCGGCTACGCTGCGGATGATTTCTTCCTGCATTTTCAGCTCCTCAACAGTACCAATCAATGGAACCATAATTTCCGGTTTTGGATTGTGGCCTTGTGATTTGAGGTTGCAAGCTGCTTCAATAATGGCGCGTGCCTGCATTTCTGTAATTTCAGGATATGTATTTCCTAAGCGACATCCACGGTGGCCCAACATGGGGTTAAATTCGTGGAGCGATTCAACTTTTGCTTTTACCTCATCGGCAGGAATACCAAGCTCTTTGGCCATTTCTTCCTGCGATTTTTCATCGTTTGGTGTAAACTCGTGCAATGGTGGATCGAGCAGGCGAATTGTTACGCCAAAGCCGTCCATAGCTTTCAGTATACCTTCAAAATCTTCGCGCTGCCAGGGCAACAGTTTACCAAGCGCTTTGCGACGGCCATCTTCATCGTTGGCCAAAATCATTTCGCGAACAGCTTTAATGCGATCGCCTTCGAAGAACATGTGCTCTGTACGGCAAAGTCCGATACCTTTGGCACCAAAATTAAATGCGGTTTCAGCATCGTGTGGTGTGTCGGCGTTTGTGCGAACATCCATGCGGGTGTACTTTTCGGCCAGTTCCATAATTTGACCAAAGTTTCCGGCCAATTCAGGATCGATAGTGGCAACTTTTCCGTCATAAATCTCGCCGGTAGTACCGTTAAGTGAAATCCAGTCTCCTTCTTTCACTACTTTATCTTTAACTTTAAATTGCTTATCGCGATAGCTTACAACAACATCTCCTGCTCCGGAAACACAACATTTACCCATTCCGCGGGCAACAACAGCAGCGTGCGAAGTCATACCTCCGCGTGAGGTAAGAATACCTTCGGACACGTTCATTCCGCTCAAATCTTCAGGAGAAGTTTCAGTACGTACCAAAATTACTTTTTCGCCACGCTCTTTCCACTCTTCAGCTTCATCGGCGTCAAAAACCACACGACCTGTAGCTGCTCCGGGAGAAGCCGGCAATCCTTTAGAAATTACGGTTGCATCTTTAATGGCCTCTTTATCGAATACAGGGTGAAGAAGCTCGTCCAGTCTGCCGGGCTCAATGCGCAACATAGCTGTTTTTTCATCAATCATGCCTTCTTCCATCATATCGACAGCCATTTTTACCATGGCAGCACCGGTTCGTTTTCCGCTACGTGTTTGCAGCATCCAGAGTTTTCCGTCCTGAATGGTAAACTCAAGGTCCTGCATATCTTTGTAGTGATCTTCAAGTTTTTGCTGAACTTCGTCGAGCTCTTTGTATACTTTAGGCATTGCTTCTTCCAGCGATGGGAATTCGGCTTTGCGTTTTTCTTCTGAAATGCCGGCACGTTTTGCCCAGCGCATTGAACCTTCTTTGGTAATTTCCTGTGGTGTACGAATACCTGCAACAACGTCTTCGCCCTGTGCATCAATAAGGTACTCACCGTTGAAAATATCTTCACCGGTTGCAGCATCGCGTGTAAAGGCAACACCTGTAGCTGAGTTTTTACCCATGTTTCCGTAAACCATGGCTTGTACGTTTACAGCTGTACCCCATTCGTCAGGGATTTGATGCATACGACGGTAATAAATAGCGCGTTTGTTATTCCAACTACCAAATACAGCGGCTACTGATCCCCAAAGTTGTTCCCATGGGTCGTTTGGAAATGCTTTTCCTGTTTTGTCTTTTATTACTTTTTTGTAAGCTTCAACCAGTTGTTTCAGGTCTTCCGGTGTAAATTCAGTATCGAGTTTATATCCTTTTTCTTCTTTAATTCTTTCAATTTCCACTTCAAAAGGATCATCTTCATTTTTTTCAGCTTCAACGCCCATTACCACATCGCCATACATTTGAATAAAACGACGGTATGAGTCCCAGGCAAAACGCTCGTTACCGGATTTGTCGGCAACAATTTTTACGGTATCATCATTCATACCCAGGTTCAAAACAGTATCCATCATACCCGGCATGGAAACACGTGCACCGGAGCGAACAGAAAGCAGCAGCGGAAATTCATCGGTTTGAGAACCAAACTTGGCACCCATAGCTTCTTCTGTGGCTTTTACAGCTTTTTCTACTTCACCTTTTATGGCTGAAAAAGTGGCTTCCTGGCCATCTTGATTATATTTTGTACATACTTCTGTTGTGATGGTGAAACCAGCAGGCACCGGTACTCCAATCAAGTTCATTTCGGCAAGGTTGGCACCTTTACCACCCAACAAATTTTTCATTTCTGTTTTTCCTTCAGCTTTTCCATCGCCAAAGGTGTAAACGTGTTTAGTCATAATTGAATCGTTTTTATGTTTGATTAAAACTTAGAATTGTTCGAATTCTTTCCAGCATACAAAAATAGCATTTTATTTTGTAATTAAAATAGAAAGTTGCGCTTTATCAATAGACTGATATTCAACAAAAAGAATACAGAAAACGTTTGCAGATTATGTGATATTTTTGTTAATTTTTTGTTAAAATGCTATTTGTAAGGAAAATATACATAACCGTTCAACCGCAAATACCGCAAAAGCTACCCGGATATTAAAACAAAAAAATCACTCTATCCCCAAAGCAGCAACAATATTTCGTGCTTTATGTTCCGTTTCTTCGTATTCATCCTGCGCATCGGAAAGCAGGGTAATTCCGCCGCCCACATTAAAAGTGAGTTGATTGTTTTCGATAAAAACAGTTCTGATTAAAATATTGAAATCCATTTTTTCTGAACTCACGTAACCAAAACTGCCTGTATATGGCCCTCTGCCTTTTTGCTCGAGCTCTTCAATAATTTGACAGGCGCGTATTTTGGGGCAACCTGTTATGGAACCGCCGGGAAACATAGCGCGCATTATTTCACTAAAGCGATTTTCGGTTAACCCGCCTTCAATATCGGCCACCAGGTGAAAAACATTCCTGAGGGTCTTTAAAATGGGGTAGCCTTTTACTTCAACAGTGCCGGGACGGCAGATGCGGGAAATATCGTTACGAAGTAAATCGGTAATCATGGCAAGCTCCCGCAGATTTTTCGTATCGTTCAGTAATGCATCGCGCACCTGTTCATCGTTTCCTGACCTTTCGGCAGTTCCTTTGATTGGCGAAGCAAGTATTCGGTTACCCGCTGTGCGAAAGAGCCGCTCCGGTGATGTTGAAATCAGGTACCTGCCGTTTGATTTGTAAAAAACACCAAATTCAATGAGGTTTGAAGTTAATAAAGCCTCTGCTGCTGCTACCTCATCGCCCTTAAAACTACACGTTATTTTTCGGGTAAGATTGACCTGGTACACATCACCCGCACGAATGTAATTCTTGATTTTATCTACTCCTTGTTTAAAATATTTTTCATTAGGCGAAGAATTGAGCATAGAAACCTGAAAGCCGGAACTGCGCCGGTGCTGAAACATTTCTAAATCGTTGATATTGAGAATAACATTTAGCGGCATGTCTATGGACAATTCCCGGGCATCAAGCAGGTTCCAGTTTTTGTCGAAAACAAATATGTACTGGTAAACATAAAATGAAAAATCCGGAAAGGAGGTGTCTTTTAAATCTTTGTAAATGTCTTTTTCTTCAAAGTAACTTTTAGCATCGTAGCTCACAAAACCCATAATCCACGGGAAATTGATATTATTCTGAGCCATTAATCTATCAATATGCGTCAAGTTGCATTGAGCAGAACTAATTGTGAGAAGTGGATTTATGCCCAAAATGTTTTGATGGTTTCCTTCTGTTTCAGGACTTGAAAAAAGCAGGCTTCCCTCCCACTTATCTGCCATAGCCAAAGCGATTGATAGGTTCCAGCTCCGGTTGATTTCTATTTTACTGGATTTTATGCTCAACATATTGATTAAAAAAGTTATTCACGATCAATTCTCCATTTGTGGTTAAAAAGCTTTCCGGATGAAACTGAACGCCAGCCCATGGGAAATGATTATTTCGCAGCGCCATCACTGCATTGGTGGCTTTTTCGATGGCCAGTATCTGTAGATTGGAATGATTTTCTATATCGGCACACTGGATTTCAAGCGAATTGTAGCGTGCACCATGGAAATTTTCATCTACATTTTCAAAAATGTCTTTTTTTGTATGATGCACACGAACGGCTGCTCCGTGGGCAGGTTCTGTTGCGCGTTTTACGGTAACATTTTCGCGATAGCCAAGATACTGCATTCCCAAACAAACACCTAGCACGGGAATACGACTCGGCTCAATAGTTTTATCGAAATATTCGCCCAACAAACCGGTTTCTGCGGGTGTCATTGGGCCGGGTCCAACCACAAAAGCATCAGGAGTCATCTTCAAAACATTACGGTCTTGATTACGAATTACTGTAAAGTGAAATTGTGGGCGAACCCTTTGTAGCAAATGCAAGAGGTTGTGAGTAAATGAATCGTAGTTATCGAACAGAATTATGTGCTTCATAAGTTAAAATCACGAAAATAGTGTATCCGGGGCAGTTGAGTCTACGTTCTTACGTTTTAAAAATATAAAAACCTATGATGATTAAATCACAATATTTCAGATTTATTCAACCCCAATTTAGGTTTGTTCAGTTTTTTGAGTGATTCCTTAACTTTCTTTCTTGTTTCTGATTGTAAAAAAGTTGGGATCAATACTTTTAGACTTATTCCGAAAACTCTGTGAATAATAACTAAATCCTTCATTGTAAATTGAGATACTCCATTCATCAACTCACTCATATAGGATTTAGGATGCCCAAGAAGCAAGCCCAGGTCTTGTTGTGACATATCAAACTGTTTCAGCCTTTTTCTGATGCTCTCTCTTCTTCTGTTTATAAACCTTTGTTCACAATGAATTATTTCTTCGGCACTATTGGAATCTTCGATTTTTGAATCGGAAATTTTTTCGAAATCTGACCATTCCCGCGCTTCATATTCTTTTATTAAAGTGCGTAGTTTCTCCCTGATAGGTTTTAAATCAGGGTTTTCGGCTACCATTAGCCGTAATTTACGATCAAGCAAAGATGCTTTCTGTAAATCATATTCATTCTCAAGTCTTTCTATGTCTTCAATGTCTTTTATTTTCAATATCTCCCTCATGATTGTTAGCTTTTTATCCAGTCATTATCTCTACACAATCCGTTTTTCAATATAATTGGAGTTCATTGCGCCAAGCGCTCCCATGTAAGTCATGCGAAGTCGGATGAGGTCGCCGACTTTGTAGCGCGGCTGATCTGAACCGAGGTCAATCACGATCATGTCAGACGAGGCGCCGGCAATTTCCACATCAGCATCAAAAGGCTCGATATGGCGCGGGTCAATGTCGAGCAAACCGATATCGAGCAAGCCGCGATAGGCTGTTTTTCCAATATCATCGGGGTTGATTTCAGCGGTTTGTCCATCAACATTTTCGCCCAAATCGCCTTCAGGAACAACGGGTTTTTCTGTAAGCTCGATTAACTCTGCGTAAAGCGTAAGTGCGTTTTGTTTCATGCCTTTAATTGGCTTGTCGTTAATCAGGTTATTTCCCAGGTACAGCGTTTCGCCTAAACGATAATGATTTACGCCTGGCGGCAGCAACCCTTGCAGAAGCATGGGTAGCGTAACGGAAGTTCCACCAGAAACATACGGTACATTATGATTAAACCGGGCTTCGATTAATTGCTCGTACAGGCTCAATTGAATCAGCTTATCGGGACTGGGCATAACGCCGCTCATGCAGCTGAGGTTGGTTCCAATTCCAACCACTTCGATGTTGGGCATTTGAAAAACCTTTTCATAAAAATCGATAAAATCTTCGCGCATTACGCCTTCTCTTAAATCTCCCATCTCAATCATAATGATGATTTTATGGACTTTATTTTGGCGTTGTGCTTCTTCTGAAAGCAGGTTGATGGTGTACGATTCTGTGTTCAGGCTGATATCGGCAAATTTAACGATGGTTTTGATGCTCCTTTTTGCCGGCGGCTTAATGTAAATTGTTTCGATTTCGGAGTTGATTTGTTTGATGGTTTTCAGATTACTGATGCGGGAATCGCAAAGCTGTTCTGCTCCTAAATTTATTACTTCTTTGATGTATTCTTTATGTCCGCACAGTAATTTGGTTACAATTCCAAATTTAATGTTGTTCTTGTCAAACAACCGTTTCAAAAATTGGTAATTGTGATGTAGCTTTTTTCGATCTAATTCAATAAATGCCATAACATATATTTAGTTAATTATTTTTTACCTGTTGTATACAAACCATTTTATTGCTTTGCTGCTAACTTTTCTCATCAGCGGATTCATTACTTTTAAAATCATCTGCGACAAGCACCGGTGATGCATCAACCCCCTCTATTTCGAGTAGATAAATAATCGCATCCAACGAATCCCTGATTTTCTCGATTGATTCAGTTGAAATCCCTTCCAGCTTGTCGGCTAATCGTGTATGCAATAATTCCGGTGAATTTTTAAGCAACTTCTCACCGATTGATGTAAGTGAAATATAGGTTATTCGACGATCGTCGCGCTTAGGCAGGCGTGCGACCAACCCTTTCTTTTGTAAGCGGTTAACTATTCCGGTAACGGTACTGCTATTCAATTCAAGGTAGTTTGTAATGGATTTATGGGTTGCCTGGAAATTGGTTGATTCATGCAAAAACTGCAAACATAACAGTTGTGGTATACTTACGCCATATTGTTTCTGTATTTGCTTGGATTCCAGATTAATTGACCTTACAATTTTCCGTACCCTGATAAGTATTTGATTTGAATCCATTTTAAAATCGTTTGTGCACGACAAATATATAAATTTATTGGCAATCCTGTTTTATCCTGCAATAAAATATATATAAGTGTTTTTTTCTGATAATTGTTTTGCTATTTTTACAGGACAGAAAAAATCAATGAATCAGGTCTGTTAATCAACTGTTTCAACAATAAAAAAATACAAAATGAAAAACTTAGTTTTAGTTGCAATTGCAATCTTCATGATCGCTTCATGCCAAAAAAGTGAGAAATATAAAGTGCATGTAACCACACCGGAAAAAGCTGAAGAAGCCTACATTCTTGAGGTTGAAAATAATGAACTTGTTGTTTTGGATTCAGCTAAATGGGACAACGGATTCACATTTACCGGAACCGTAGAACGCCCACAACTTGTCTATTTCAGTAAAAAAGGGACTAATGAGCGGACAATGTTTTTCCTTGAAAACGAAAAAATCAACATCAGTCCCGATCCGGAAGATTCTACAACTTACAAAATTGAAGGCACAAAACTTAATGAGATTTACGAAACATTTATGGATAGTTCAGAAGTTATTGGTAACCAATTGAAAGGAATCTACTCTGAATATCAACTTTTAGCCCAATCTGGCGATAAAGAAAAACTGGATTCTCTTAAAAGCCTAAACGACACGCTTTACAAAAAACTTGAGTTATACCGTAAATCGTATGCAGAAAAAAACATAGGCAACATGGTTGGACTTTATATTCTCTACCGCAACCTTTTGCACACCATGGATTACACGGAGCTGAAAGATAAACTTGCCCTTGTACCTGAACAAAACAAGGATAACCAACTTTACGAAAATTTGGATGCGCACATGGAAAAGCTGGGCAAAACAAGAGTCGGTGAAGTTGCACCGGACTTTACAATGAAAGACACGGCCGGCAATGATGTTTCACTCTCCGATTTGCGCGGAAACCATGTTTTAATTGATTTTTGGGCATCGTGGTGCAGTCCGTGCCGCCGCGCCAACCCACATGTTGTGGAAATATATAAAGAATTTAGCCCCAAAGGATTTGAAATTCTTGGCGTTTCGTTCGACAACAATAAAGAAGCCTGGATACAAGCTATTCACGACGATAACCTCACATGGTATCACGTTTCCGACTTAAAAGGATGGCAAAATGCTGTTGGTCAAAAATATGGTATTCGAAGCATTCCACACACTATATTAATTGATCCTGAAGGAAAAATTATTATGAATCAATTTACACATGAAGAGTTAAGAGAGAAGATGGAAGAGATTTATAATTAAGGTTTTATACAATTGCAAAAGAGGCTGCTCCACTATGAAGCAGCCTCTTTTTTTAATATTTTGGTTCTATTCTACTGGTATAATAATGAACTAATGTTTCGCACTTGTACAAAAGGTTAATGTTGAATGACTTATTTTGAGAAT
>CAYPSX010000161.1:0-9051 GCA_964413185.1 uncultured Bacteroidales bacterium | reverse complement strand
AAAAATATACGTAAAGCGAATTTAATATGTTAAGTGATAAAACAACTATATATTGGAAACCTTAACACACACTTAACAGCGGAAACAAGACTGCAATAAAGTGTATTTAATGTGAGATTATATTTTTTGCGATTGATTTCCAGCATTTTCCAAATCCTTATTTACCTCATAGTCTATAAATTAAAGTAATGCTGTAGGTGTAACAACAAATCCGGCTTCAAAAATCCGAACTTGTTGGTTTATTACAAGCCTTGGCCTCAGACTTAGCCAGTTGGTAAGCAGAAGATCGCACCCGATAACAAATCCTGGCTGAAGCTTTTTTACCCGGGAATTACTTTGCCAATTTACTAAATAGCTTTCTTTTTCAGTTTGTTTAATTGTATAAAAGCCTGCAAGACCACCATACAGAGAAATTGTATTGCTCAGGAAGTATCGTGGGGTGATGTAAACGCGCCCCGATAAAGCTCGATAGAAATAATTGTTATTAGTTGTAGAAGACTTGTTAAGATGCAAGCCGGCACTAAAAATCAGTGAAAACTTAGTGCTGTAATAAATCTCCTTTTCAACATTGAGACCAACTCCATAATCATAAGACAATACCGGGATTGTGTCGTTATCAAATATAAATTTTGATGTATTCACTGATATATCGAAACTAACAGGTGAATAGTAATCACCGCCAACGGTATCGACATCCTGGTTTTTTTGTCCGAAAACTGATTGTCCTATAAATATCAGCAGAGCGAATAATGCTATTCTGACTCGATTTGCATTTCTTTCCATTGTTTTTGAAAAGCTTTTTTGAAGGGTTTGCTCCATTTATTTTCAATGATGTATCCTTTGTAAAGGCTTCCTGATTCTTCAGAAGGATCTTTTATATAAAATTCTTTGGCAAGACTTGCACCAAGCTCTTTTTGAGCAGGATAGGATAACTTGTGGTCGTATTCATTTTTATACAAATACGTTATAAGGCCAAAACTATCGTTTGGTTTTCCCCTCTCAGCCAACACTTTGGCTGCATGATGTACAAATGGAAGGTAATTCAGATTTTTTGCCATTTCATTGAGGCTAATTATTTCAATATCAAACTTATTGAGGGCTGAATCGTTATAGTCAGCTTTTATTTGGTCGTAGATACGAATTGCGTCATCAAATTTATTGTTTACGGCAAACTCTTTTAAACGATTAAGTTGTTCCTGATAATCGGCAGCGGGAGTAATTCTTTTAATTTCATCTTTAATTTCCTTCGGGTTAAAACCGCAGTCTTTATTGTTTTGTATAATACCCAATGCTGTTTCGAGGCTTTGTTTTGCGTGCGGATAATCGTTTCGTCTTTTAAATGTTTGGGCAGCAATTTGGTATATCTGCTTTTGCTGACTTTTTTTGTAACATGCCTGTGTACCAATTTTTTGCCTCAACTGGTTTAAATAGTCTTGCTGCCCATCACTTAAGACATATTCAAAACGTGCTACAACCCAATCAATTTCCTGGAGCAACTGTGTGGCAATAACTACTTGTTCAGCATTTAGCATGCGTTCGGATTTATCGGCCAGCATTGAAACATAATCGGTAAGTAAGCGAGTTTTTTGGAATTTTTCATCGTTGGCCTGTTCCACTGAACTGTTTTTCCGGAGTGTGATAGCGGAATCGAGAAGTGTGATCGTTCGTTTTTCGGGCAATTTTGATTGCCGTATCTTTTGCATCAGCAAGCTATACCGCTGTGCATTTATATGCGTGATTATTTCTTTATGTTTTTGCGAAATGGCAATATCCTGCGCCTGGCAATATTGCATGGCTTTTCGCTGAATACTGTCGGCGCTGTTAGGCAGGCTGTCGGCGAGTTTGGCATTGGCCTGATTGAGCATTTGTTTGTATGATTCTTTAAATGCTGCTTTAAATTGTTCTTCGAGATTTTCGGCACAGGGAATTTCTACATAAGCATTACAAATTTCGCGTGCAGCATAGAGTGCCTCCAGCGCTTTTTGTGGGTTGTTTTGCCGGTATTTATCAGCAACCTGAATTAGTGTATCCTGAATAATGCGCAGGTTCGTATAGAGCAACTCGTTGGTTGTTAGCCATTTATTATGATCGCGCCGAAACTGAAAAGTTTCTTCGATTACCTGTGGCAACTCACTGTATTGATTACGCGAAATAATACCGAACCAATTGATAATGTTTTGGTTAAGCAATCCACGCCAACTGTGTGAACGAAAAACGTTAATCATATCTGAACACACAACTACCTGAATACTATTGCAGATATTTTCTGCTGAATCGAGCAGCGAAAGGGCTTCATGATAATGTTCTTCTTTGTTTTGCTGATCTGCGGCATCGAGAATTTGGTCTTCAATTTCTTTAATCATAAGTACCATATCATCTCGATCGCCGCTATGGTGAGTTGTTTTAGCACTGATGAAGCGGATTTGCTGAATTACATCTTTATATTTTTTTCGGTTGAAATCGATTTTTGTTTTTTCGACGTGAGCTCCGGCTAATTTTGAATCTATTTCTAAAGCTTTATCGAAGTATTCGTTAGCTGTTGCTGTATCTTGCGACTGAATGGCATCGATTCCGAGGCGGAGATATTCTTCTGCCAGGTTATTGCTTTGGCTTGTAAGTTTATTTTTGGCTTCGAAAGTTGCTTTGTGAAGCTGACTTGTACGCTCATAAACATTCAGTGGATCGTGTTCGCCAAGATTCAGTTTTTTGTATAGTTCTTTATCTTTTATACGTTTGACTATGGCCATGTTGTGGCGTGTAATATCAAGGTATTTGTCTATTTGTGCTACACTGTCGGGGTGAATTGTTTCCAGCTCTTCGAATGCAAGTTTAATTTGGGTATCGGCTGTGTAATAAGCTGAAATATGTTGTTGTTTTTCAACGATGCGCGATAAAACTTCTTGTCCGGTTTCTACTGATTTTATTGTTATTTCAAATGTTTGTGGTTGATCGGGTGTGAGAATATCGCCAATTTTCGCTCCTTTTTTTAATTTGTGATGAAATGTTTTGCTTTGGTTGTCGACTTTCACTAAAACATTGGCTTTTACCGGGAATATTTCAGAAGAAAGATCAAACTCCTGAAAGTTAATGGGGTGCGTTAATTTTACATCATCACAAAAAATTTCTGTTCGAAAATTAGCACCGGTTACTCTGTATTTAAACGAAAAAGTGGCCTGAAAAGTCATGCAGGCTTTATCGTTTTTTCGCGGCAAGCTACTCATGAGGTTTGTAAGTACCGCATTATTAAGCGGGTGAGCCTCATCGGGATAGCACAAATCATAAGTAACTGTTTTGGTTGCGGCAGGTTGAGCATTCAGATGAACATTGAATGCAATAAGAATAATGAAAACCAGAAAATATTTCATGCAGGTTTGTTTTATATCTGTTTGATTAAAAAAACACGACCAAATTTAGTGTTTCTTGTGCAAAGGACATAAAAGTTTTTTTACGATTTACTAACAGGCGGAATAAAAAAAGGCGCTCCTGTTTGGAACGCCTGATATTTTGACCAAATTATTTAATTATTTGGTATACACTCTTTCTTTGATACGTGCGCCTTTACCGGTAAGTTTCCTGAAGTAATTAATTCTGGCACGACGTACTTTACCGCGTTTGTTGATGTCAATTTGATCAACAAAAGGAGAATTGACAGGGAAGATACGTTCTACACCGATTCCGCTTGTCATTTTCCGTACTGTAAAAGTTTCATTGATGCCATTTCCCCGACGCTGGATTACAACTCCGCGGAAATTCTGGATACGTTCCTTGCTTCCTTCTTTAATTTTATAGTGAACAGTAACTGTATCACCAGCCTTAAAATTAGGCAATTCGCGGTCTGCCTTGAACTGCTCCTCTACAACTTTCATTAAGTCCATTTTCCAATTTTTTTATGGTGTTTAACATTTTAAAAGCAATGTAGCACATCCACTTGATTGCCAGAGATTACTTTTGCGGGTGCAAATATATTAATAAATATTTGGAAACAAATATTTTCTTAAAGATAAATGCGTTATTGTTCTGCTTTTTCAGCAGTATCTTCGTTATTGACCGGAACAGGTTTGTTTTTACGTGCAAACGTATAGCAATTAAAAAAACCGGGAACGGAGTCCTCAAATAAAAACATGAATTTATCCAGCCGTTCTTTAAGAAGCTTGTTATTTTCTTTGATCAGGTTATCTATTTCTTTTTCAGCTTTTTTATTTGTTTTCTTTGCTTCTTTAAGCGTTTGCCGCAAATTGGAATACTCTGTTGCTGTTTGAAACAGTGAATCTATCATTTTAGATGAAAGCCCGTAATTACTAACCGGTTTAATTACCTTCTTTGTTTCTTTACGCTTTCCCTCTCCCGTACTCATGATTTCATCGATAGCCTTCCAAATGGCAAAAGCGTGTTTTTCCAGTTCGCCGGCTTTCATTTTTATCAGTTGCGCAGAGGTTGCTTTAGCTCTTTTCTCCAATTTGCTGCATCCATTATCGCGAGCATAAACGGACAGCACCTTATTGACGGGCAATAAAATTGAGATTAGCTTTTCTTTCGAGCTGCTTACATTCTCAGCCATTGGGTTCAAGTCTACTTGTGTATCGGGAAACAAATCATCAATTTTTTTAAGGTTCTTCACAAACTGATCGTAAACTTTCTCCATTTCAAGGACACTGGACCATGTTTCCAGGTTTTCCTCCATACAGTTTTTAACTTTTTGTTGCATGGCAATTTTTCGTGTATCCATTATTTATATGTTTAGTTAGTAGAATAAAATACATCAAAATATTTTTTTACGCGCTCCATATAACTTGGAGTTTTTTCGGCATATACAATCTCAGATGTTTCCAGTGCAGGCGTTCGCAACTTTTCACTCAGGTTTTCGAGCCAGTGAATAAAATGGTTAATTCTTTCTGTCGATTCGTCCACTTCTGCATGTATTACAAAATCTATTAATGCTGCAAAATTGTGGTCAAGCCCAAGTTGGTCTGCTGCCGTATCGAGCATTTTCTCAGTAGCTTTGAAATATTTGGGCCACAAGGGGCGTAAAATTTGGTTATGATACATCAGGTATTTAACGCGTTTGCGTAAATCGTGAAAATTTTCTGCTGTGGGTTCTTTTTTTACCAGTTCAAGTTCTTTTCGACCTTTACTGTATATGCGCTCCAGGCCTTTGCTGATAACTTCAAAACCACTCTCCCTGAAATTAAAGGTATCAAGTCTCTCTTTAGCTTGCCGGACATCCGTAATTATCTGGTCAAAAACACTATTGGAAACAATTCGTTTATATTCAGTTTCTTTTTCTTTTAAAATTTGTTCCTGAAGCTTTCGGATTAATTGTAAATCGGCTGTGCGGCGGTGTTGCTTGTCCAGCTCGGCTAAATCTTCGTAAAAAACGGTTAAATCGCGCATTCGGCTGATTAATTTGGCTTCATCGCGGCAAAATGTGTTCTCCCTGTGGTAACTACTGTAGCCTATGGCATCGCGAATTAGTCGTAAGACTGCCCTGAGGCGCTTAAAAGATTTTCGTATTTCGTGAACTGCATTATCGGGACTTTTTTTGTATGATTTTGCATTCTGAATAATACTATCGTACTGTTCATGCATGATGCGAAGCATGCTTTCCTGTATATTTTCACCGGGCAATATTTCAAATGTTGGCTTCATTTATGCATCTTTTAAGCTGTTAATATACAATTTTTTAGGTTTATATACCTCATTAATAAGACAGCAACGTAGAAAGTTTAACAATTATTTAATGTTTGACATTCACTAAGTTCAACAAAAATAAAGGCATTCGGTTCATGCAAACCTTTGCGTTGATTTTACAACTCCCAATACTTGGTTTTCAACTATTTTTACGTAATAAATTTTAATTTCGCAATATCATCACACACTGAATATATATAATTATGAAGCGTTTATTCTATCTGTTTCTTTTCAATATTTGTATTGCAAGCTCAATATTTGCGCAGGTTGCCTGGATGGAGCCGGCCGATGCCACAGTTGATTCTACGGTAACGATTTATTTTGACGCTACACAGGGCGATCAGGGTTTGATGGGGTTTACCGGTGATGTTTACGCACATACGGGTGTAATAACCACGGAAAGCGCCAACGACAGCGACTGGCAGCATGTTGTAGCCGGTTGGGGAACGGCTAACGATACGGTTTTGATGGAAAATATTGGAACAGACCTGTATTCAATTTCTTTTCAAATACGCTCATTTTATGGAATTGATACATCAGAAACGGTGCTCAAACTGGCTTTTGTTTTCAGGAATGCAGATGGCTCTGTTACCGGCAGAAGTGCCGACGGCTCTGATGTTTTTATTCCTCTGCAGATAAGCAATACATGGAGCTACCAATCGTACAGCACTACAGAAAATGGTGTAAATATTCAAACCAGCGGAGGCACCATTGAATTCACCGCTTTTGAGTCCGGGTTGCGAACATCTATTCTGCCTACCGGGCAAGCTGCTGCAGCAAGTCACGCCATTTCGGCCAGTCCGGTTTCGGCAACATTCAACATAAATATAGATGAATCGAAATTGCAAGCCTTATGGAATAATTGGGAAATTATTATTGATACAAGCACGTTAGCCATTGATTTTATACATGGCGACACACTCACTTCGCTCAATAATTTTTTCCCACATGAAAATGGACAAGGCGGCATGCTTACTTTCAGCATAAAACCCGACGCAAAGGTTTACGGCGGGGGATCACGTGCATTGCCCTATAATTTGAAAGGATACAACATTGATTTTTATAATCAGGCGCATTATGGTTATTCCAACTTCGCACCAAACCTGAACACATCAATCCCCATTCTGGCTACAGACGACCATTTTGCATGGATTTTCGACAATCATTACATGTCGGAGGCCGATATTGGCGCAGGAAGCCCAGAACAACTCAGCTACCAGGCCAATGGAGGAACATTGCGATTTGTACTGACGCCAGGAAATGAATTTAGTCAACTATCGGAAAATCTGTCGGAATTAACCGGACACGCTCCTCTCCCGCCCTTATGGGGACTGGGCTACATACAATCGCGGTACGGATACGAAACGCAGGACGAAGCAGAAAACATTGTTTCGCAAATGCAGGCCGGGAATTTCCCCATGGATGCGCTCGTGCTCGATCTTTACTGGTTTGGCGGCACATCGCACATGGGCGATTTCAATTGGGATATGTCGCGTTTCCCGGACCCGGAAGGCATGATGCTCGATTTTGAAAATCAGGGCATTGAAACCATTCTGATTACCGAACCTTATTTCACGCTCAGCAGCGATTTGTACAACGAGGCAGCATCATTAAATCATTTTGCCGAACAAGACAATGGCGACCCGTTTGTGCTGTATGGTTTCTGGGCAG
The DNA here is from genome assembly GCA_964413185.1 of uncultured Bacteroidales bacterium. Taxonomy (GTDB): domain Bacteria; phylum Bacteroidota; class Bacteroidia; order Bacteroidales; family Salinivirgaceae; genus Salinivirga. Next base: position 1,692 of record CAYPSX010000161.1, on the reverse strand, counting down.
GCGATGCCAGCTTGTTTGATATGAGTTCTTCAGATGCAAAAGAATGGCTCTGGCCGCATTACAAAAACCTGTTCGACATGGGCGCCGGTGGCTTGTGGACCGATTTAGGCGAGCCGGAAACACATCCGCAGGAAATGATACATGAAGGCGGCATGGCCGGAGACGTGCATAATCTTTTCAACAATATGTGGTCGAAAATGCTGTACAACAAAACCGGGGAACATTTCCCTGACGAACGGTTGTTTAATTTAACCCGCTCGGGCTACACAGGCATGCAAAGGTACAGCACTTACCCGTGGTCTGGCGATATACAGCGGAGTTTCGAAGGTTTGCGCGCACAAATTCCCATTATGCTGCACATGGGCATGAGCGGTATTGGTTACATGCACTCCGATTTGGGCGGTTTTACAGGCGGCGGACAAAACAGTGAACTTTACACACGCTGGTTGCAGCTTGGCACATTTTCGCCGGTTATGCGCGCACACGGCACCGGCGTTCCCCCGGAACCGATATTCTACGATAATCAGACCCAAAACATTGTGAGAGATGCGATTGAATTGCGTTACGAATTTATGCCATACAACTACACGCTGGCGTGGGAATACACTACAAAAGGCACACCGCTTGCGCGTCCGATGAACTACTACGAAACTTCAGGTGCACTCGATGAATTGAACGATCAGTTTTTATGGGGCAAAGATGTGCTGGTGGCGCCTGTTTTGGAAGAATATCAAACCTCGCGCATGGTAACTTTTCCAGATGGTGTGTGGTACAATTATTACGATGGCACAAAACACAATGGCAGCCAAACCATTTCGGTTGATGCTCCGCTAAGCAGCATTCCTTTGTTTTTGCGCCGGGGCGGATTTGTGGTACAATCGAACGAAAAGTTAATGCACTCAAAAAGCTATGACAGTGATTCCGTTCGCATACTACACGCGCTGACTGCCGACAATGCAAGCAGCGAGCGGTTTTGGTACCATGATGATGGCGTATCGCCGGAAAATCTCGCACAAAATCAATTTGACCTGATAAAGATGACCGGCACTTCGGGAACTGACTTTGCCAGTGTTACTTTGGAGGTTGCAGAAAACCACATTGCCAGCATAGAACGAAACATTGAAATAAAGTTGTACGGATTTGCCGAGGCGCCGGGCGCTGTAACCATTAACGACTTCAACATTCCCACAGTTAGCACAGCCGGCGATTACGAAAACACGGTTCCCTCAGCATGGTGGAACAACAATTTTTTATTTGTGCATTTCAACTGGAAAGATTCGACTACAGTAATTGAAGTTGATAAAGAACCATCGCTGATAGCCCAAACCGTAGTTCAGGAAAAATTGCAGATCACAGCCAATCCCAATCCTGTCAGCAGCGACACAAAACTTGAAATAAACACGAAATTCTCAGGTTTGTACACGCTCAGCGTTGTGAACACTTCAGGTCAAATTAAGGATCAACAGAAGTTACCCCTGAATGCAGGAATGAATACTGTTCGTCTGGCTAAAATTTGCCCGAATATTGAAAATTTACCCGCCGGCGTTTACGTACTACACATCCAAAACTGCCGGAGCAGCGGTTATTTGCAGTTGGTGAAGATGGAGTGATGCGGGATGGTGAGGCACGAAGCTATTTGTTTCGAGCTTCCGTTCCGGTTGCTTGCAACAGTTCCCTTCGGCTCCGCTCAGG
>CAYPSX010000160.1:4598-9058 GCA_964413185.1 uncultured Bacteroidales bacterium | reverse complement strand
AAGCCTCGTTATCGAACTTTATAGCTCAGACTCTTTAGTTTATGGACAGGCTCTAGGTAGCGTCTCTGGGAAAACAACTTTTTTCGTTGTAAATTCGCAGAACGTATAATGCATTTCGCCAAATAGTAACAAAAACCATCGTAATAATTTTGCATTATACACAACTAGATTAGTATATTTGGAAAAAAGAATAAAATGATACAAAACGAGCAAATAAAAGAGTTGGAAGAACGCCGCGATGCGTTGAGGAGGCATCTTTGACATTGATAAAATACGCATTGAAATAGAAGAAGAGGAAGAAAAAACACAGGCAGAAGAATTTTGGGACGATCCAAAATCTGCCGAAGAAAAACTAAAAAAAATCACACGACTCAAGAGCTGGGTTAAGGATTACGACAGAGTCGCTGCACATATCGATGATCTTAAAGTTTTGCTGGAATTTTTCAATCAGGGCGAAGGAGATGAAAAGGATATTGATGAAAATTATCAAAAAATAGTTCCCGAAATAGAAGCCCTTGAGTTTCGTAATATGCTCCGGAAAGATGAAGACGTTTTGGGTGCGGTGCTCAAAATCAATCCCGGTGCCGGTGGTACAGAAAGTAACGATTGGGCAAATATGCTCCTGCGCATGTACTTGCGGTGGGCAGAAAAAAACGGATATAAAACAAAAGAAATAAATATAACACCCGGCGATGAAACAGGAATAAAATCCGCAACCATCGAAGTTGAAGGAGAGTACGCATACGGATACCTTAAATCAGAATCAGGTGTGCACCGCCTTGTACGTTTGTCCCCGTTCAATGCAAACCATAAAAGGCAAACCTCTTTTGCATCCGTATTTATCTCTCCAATTATCGACGACAGCATTCAAATTGATGTAAACCCCGCCGATATCAGCTGGGATACATTTCGCTCCAGCGGAGCAGGTGGCCAGAATGTAAATAAAGTAGAAACCGGAGTTCGACTGAAACACGAACCTACCGGAATTACCATTGAAAACACAGAAACACGGTCGCAACATAAAAACAAAGAAAAAGCACTACGCTTACTAAAATCACAATTATATGAAATTGAACTTCAGAAACGTCGGGAAGAACAAGCCAAAGTCGAAGGCCAAAAAATGAAAATCGAGTGGGGGTCGCAAATTCGAAATTATGTGCTGCACCCGTATAAAATGATTAAAGATGTACGTACAAATGTTGAAACATCCGATGTGTCAGGAGTTCTCGATGGCGATATCAACATGTTTATAAAAGCTTACCTGATGCAATTTGGCGGAATTTTATAAAAAATTGAAAGCAGTAAGGTTTGTAAAATAGTTTATTGAACGAAAAAAATATTAAATTTGTCATATTATGCTGAAGAATATCGCAGTCATAATTTTTATAATCAGCCTATTGGGTGGAGCCACAGCTCACGCGCAGTGTGGAAACGAACTTAAGCGTGAAGCCTACCAAAAAATTAAAGGCGGGAATTATCTGAAAGACTTTCGGATCAGGTTCGAAGAATCCTCAAAAAAGAACCCCGATACCGACAAGTTCACCATTATGCTCTATAAAGGCGTACGGTACCGTTTTGTAGTGAAAAATGATAAAACAAAACCAGGAGAAGCTGTTATCAAGTTGTTCGACGATTATAAAATATATGCATCTTCATACGACGATGCTTCAGCAACTCACCACAATGTTTTCGAAATATTCTGTCAAAAAACCCAGGCTTATTACTTATCAGGACATTTTAAAGATGGCGAAAAAGGCTGTGCTATTATAATGCTTGGCAATATGGGTAAATTCTAAACAAAAATGTATGATAAAAATATATCACAACCCAAGATGTAAAAAAAGCAGGGCCGGATTAGCATATCTGGAAGAAAAAACATCCGATTTCCAAATCATAAAGTATCTGAATGAGCCCCTCAGTACAAACCGGCTCGAAAAAATTATCGCCAAAACCGGCAAAACCCCGGAGCAATTCATCCGCAAACAAGAGGCATATTATAAAGATAACCTCAAAGGAAAATCATTAACCGAAAAAGAAATACTTGATCACATGGCCAGCCACCCAAAACTAATTGCAAGGCCAATTGTTGAAACAGACAGTAAAGCTGTTCTGGCTGATCCGCCGGAAGAAATTGACAAAATAATCTGATTTTGGAACCTGAAATAATTACATACAAAGAAAATTCCAAAGGCATTATCAGGCTTAATCGTGTAGCCGAAAAAAATACCTTTAACCAGGCTTTTGCCCAAAAACTCAACACCGATCTTCTGCATTTCGATCAGGACAACGATGTGCGTGTCATAATCATCGAAGCCGAAGGAAAACACTTCAGCACAGGTATCGCACTTCACGAATTTGAAGAAACCGAACCGCATAAACTCAAAGAAATGCTCCGGCTCATGGACAAACACAACCACACCATTGCACAAATGCAAAAACCGGTCATATCATCCGTAAAAGGCTATGGTATCGCAAATGGTGCCGGACTGGCTTTTGCTTCAGACCTTGTTGTAGCAGCAGCCGATGCAGTTTTTGGAACCACCGCAATACGAGTTGGATTAGCCTGTTTGGGACCCGCCATTCCGCTATCGCGCCATGTTGGACGAAAAAGGCTTATGCAAATGCTCATGACCGGGCAAAACATTTCCGCCCTTGAAGCCTACGAAATGGGACTGGTCAACTGGATAGTAGAACCCGGCGAGTTACGAACCAAAACTTTTTCAGTAGCCGATCAATTAATCCAAAAAAATCCCCATGCACTGGCAGCCATCAAAGAAGTTGTATACAAGGCAACCGAACTCCCATATCATAGCGCCCTTGATTTTGCAACCGATGCTTTCGCCAACCTGGCTATGCAACCCAATGCTAAACATGGCCTTGAAGCATTTCAACAAAAAAAATCTCCCCACTGGCCCGAAAAAAACATCTAACCATGTGGAGAATTATTGCCATAGCATCTCTGTTCCTTTTTATTGTCGGTTGCGACGATGACGACAGCCTGTTTTCACCACCCGATGATGTGAGTGATGATATATTCGATCATATAAATTATTACAGGCTTATAAACGGATGCAGCGCATTAAATTATCATGATGAACTAGCTGTAATCGCGGGCGGACACTCAGAATACATGGCCGGAAACGATTTATTGAACCACGCTAATCAATCTGAACGATACGAAAAAGTTATTACAGAATTAGAAATGAGCAAATATGCAGAACTCATTGCACGTGGAGATATAAACGGTCGCAACCTCACAGACCTGTGGGATGATGACCCGCCAAGCAAAGAAATCATCCTGGGAGATTATGAATACATTGGTGTTGGAGTGTATGATGATGGAAGTGAGCTTTTTGTAACCATTATTTTCGCAAAATAATACAATGGGCTTTTCAGTTTTTTTTCCGATCTTTATAAATTGCTAACCCCTAAAAATATAAATTATGTCATATCGTATAGAAAAAGACACCATTGGAGAAGTAAAGGTTCCTGCCGACAAGTATTGGGGAGCCCAAACAGAACGCTCGCGCAATAATTTTCCCATCGGAGAACCTGCATCAATGCCAATTGAAATTATAGAAGCCTTTGGATATCTAAAAAAAGCTGCAGCCATTACAAATCACAAATTGGGAGTTCTCCAGGAAGATAAAAAAGATGCCATCTGCCGTGTTTGCGACGAAATTATTAATCATGAGCTCGATGACCAATTCCCATTGGTTATTTGGCAAACCGGTTCCGGTACACAGAGCAATATGAACGTAAATGAAGTTATAGCAAACCGTTCGCATGTGCTGGCCGGAAATAAACTTGGAGAAGGCGAACGCAAAATTCACCCCAACGATGATGTAAACAAATCACAATCATCAAACGATACATTTCCCACAGCCATGCATATTGCAGCCTACAAAATGCTGGTAGAGAAAACAATTCCCGGCCTTGAAAAATTCAGAGACGCGCTCGATAAAAAAGCCCGGGAAATGGATGACGTAGTTAAAATAGGCCGCACCCATTGGATGGATGCCACACCGCTTACCCTGGGACAAGAATTTTCAGGATATGTTTCCCAGCTTGATCATGGTATAAGCGCAATTAATAATTCTCTAAGTCATTTGTCAGAATTGGCGCTTGGCGGTACAGCCGTAGGAACCGGACTTAATACACCAAAAGGATACGATGTAGAAGTTGCCGCAGAAATTGCTTCCCAAACCGGCTTCGATTTTGTAACTGCCGAAAATAAATTTGAATCACTGGCTGCTCATGACGCTATCGTGGAAAGTCATAATGCACTTAAACAAGTCGCTGTAAGTATCATGAAAATAGCCAACGATATACGTATGCTCGCCAGCGGTCCCCGCTCAGGTATCGGCGAAATAATAATCCCCGCCAACGAACCGGGCTCATCCATAATGCCCGGCAAAGTAAACCCAACACAGGTTGAGGCCATCACAATGGTTGCCGCC
>CAYPSX010000160.1:0-4588 GCA_964413185.1 uncultured Bacteroidales bacterium | reverse complement strand
CAAATTATGGGTAACGATGTCGCCATTGGTGTAGGCGGATCAAACGGCCATTTCGAACTCAACGTATTTAAACCGGTCATGATTGCCAACTTCCTCCAATCAGCACGCCTCCTGGCCGATGCCGCATCCACTTTTACCGATAAGTGTGTTATCGGTATTGAACCAAATAATGAAAGAATTCAGGTGCTGCTCGACAATTCTTTGATGTTGGTTACAGCTTTAAACACCAAAATTGGATACGAAAAAGCCGCACAAATAGCCAAAACAGCCTATAAAGAAGGTGCAACACTAAAAGAAACCGCAGTTAAACTCGGTTTTCTAACCGCTGAGCAATTCGATGAATGGGTTGTGCCGGCTAATATGACAGGAAAATAGAACCGCCTTAACACGCATTATAACAAAAAAAAGGTTGCTTCTATCGCAACCTTTTTTCTCCCAATCAACTTTTTTAGAATTTAATATTAAGACCGCCAAAAACCGATGGTCCAATTTTATCGGCAAATGCAAATTGACGTTTGTCACCACCAACTAAATTTCTTCCTGTGACAAATATTTTCATGTCCGGAAAAAACTCATAACTAACTGTTGCGTTCAACAAGATGTTCGCATCTACCGTGCCCTGGTTCATTTCGTTGTTGATAACCACAAATTGGTGGCTGTAGAAATATGCATTCAGGTTTATATTCAATTTTTTTATCGGCCGATAGTTCGTGTTTAATCCTCCGGTAAACGAGGGTGTAGCCTGATGATAATAATCTGATGTTGCATCGGTATCGGCATCAAGTTCAGAGTCAACCGCATTGCCCTCAATGTCAATGGAATCAGCATAGTTATTAATCTTCGTTTGCTGAACCATTACGTATATATCAAAGTTGATGTTCCGGAACGGCATTGATCGTAAAGATATCATTGCTCCTGTTTGCTGCGGGCTCATATCCAGGTTTACAAACGAATAATACTCAATAGCTTCACGCGTGTCCCCTCCGGTAAAAGGGTGGGTGCCATCAAGTGTATCTCTTTTAACCATGTTGAGCGCAAGTAAATTACTAAGTTTCGACCAGAAAAGCTCAATATCCAGTGTAAACGAGTCAGATATTTTGTGCCTGAACCCAACTTCTGCATCATCCACAGTTAAGAGGTTGTATTCATACTTCTGATCACCGGTAATTTCATCACTTCTTTCTGTTCCGCGGTACCAGATATTATTGTAAAGTTCTACACCCTGATCTGTTGTTCCGGAAGGGTACCTCAAAGAAATATCCATGAACAAGTCAAAATTAAAAGGTGTTCTGGAAGAGCGGCCATAAGATCCCCGCACAAGAAAATCTTCCGTAATTTTGTAAGTAGCAGAAAATAAAGGACTTATTTTGGCCTTATCCGGGTTCTCAAATTTGTCAATACGCGCAGCGCCAATTAATCGTAAATCGCCCAAAGTATAATCGGCTTGCAAATGGCCACTTATAACAGAGTTAGATACAGGCCCGCCATCATCCGGCGTGTATTCTTCATAACCATCAGTGAAAAAATCAGCAGGATCTATTCTTTGCGCAGAGCTTCCCAGCCCCATACTTGTATAGCTTGATGTTTTGTATGCAGCTCCGGGCTTTAAACTAAAATTGTCCGTCACTTGCAGGTTATATTCAGCCATGGCCGATAGAATATCATTTTCAACACTCAGCAATGGCCCACTGCCAATAATCGAATTGTCACCAAGATTATAATCGACACTTACAGTTAAATCTTTATAAGTACCCCAAAAGTGCATGAAAGTATTGTTCAGTGAATCCGTAGTAAGTGCTGCAATGTTGTTGTTTCCATAAACACGTTGAACTTTGGCTTGTGAATACCCGCCCATAAAATTCAAATCCAGGTCGTTTTTATTGTAGCGAACATGAGCATTAGTTCCAAAGCGTTCTGTAGCAAGGTTTTCATAAGGGTGTCGATCGTGAATATTGTAATTCGGTATCAGTTGTCCGGACAGGGAAATGCCAAGGTAGGGGCGAATTGGATCCAGAACAGGCAGGCCAAGTGTGTTTGTTATTGTTGTTTCATCCAGTTCGTCTACAAAGTCGTTTTCACTAAAAATAAAATAATCGCTATGATGCCGGTCACGAAAATCGGCATTTCCGCTTACACGCATGCTTAAGCCATTTCCAAAATTGTAACTGGCTGATGTGCTGGAGATGAGGGCTTTGGGGTGGCCGCCCATAGTGTATGTACTTGCCTCAAAACCTTTTTCTTCTTTCGGGTTTTTGGTTAAAATATTTATTACGCCAGATACAGCATTGGGTCCATACATGGCCGATACAGGTCCGCGTACAACCTCAATCCTTTCTACATCGTCAATATTGATGTGCAACAGTTCCCAGTAAGTTTGTCCCTGAAATTCATTATATACAGTCCGGTTATTCACCATAATGAGTGTCATGGTGTTGGCTGTCATTGTAATTAACCCTTTGGGATCAATGGCATCATACCCTCGTAAATGAATATCGTAGTTTCCGGGAGTTGTTTCACGAACAATAAGCCCGGGGATTAGTCTTAGGGCCTCCATTATTGATGTGGCACCCGATTCTTTTATTTGGTCGGCTTTTAAAACCGTTGCCCCTAAAGGTGCGTCAAAAATATCTTCGGCCTTTTTGGAAGCCGATACAATTTCAATTTGCATCAGCGATTCCAGATCCATCTCATAAAGATCGCCTTGTTGGTCATCTTCCTGTGCTGTTGAATGATAAGGAAGAATGAATACGAACAAGAACAACCCAATAATTGTGTAAAAATTCTTCATATTATACCGGTTTGGTTGGTTAATCTTTCTTACGTGTGAATTTTGTATTTTGTTCCTAATAAGTATAGAAATAATAAAATATTTCACGTAAGCTACTAAAAGTTATTAATATAACCAAAATGAATTTTTGCATTGTTTAATAAAAAATCGTTCTTGTCAAATTTGCCCAATGCGTAATTGATGGTAAATATACCTGCCTTTGTGTGTAGGTTTAGTCCCAACCCAAATGATAGTGCCTTTGTAAATTTGTTCATATCCAGATGCTTGGTTTTAATCCATCCGGCATCTGAAAACAGCTTAATATGGCTGTTTTGCTCAAATAACCACCTCAATTCAATGGTTGAAACGTTATAATAGGTGGCAAAAAATGCATTTTCATCAAATCCCCTAAGGGTTTTTAAACCGCCAATCCTGTATAAATCGTTCTTAAAAAGGGGCTTATCGCTATATAAACCACTTGTTACATTGCCGATGTTTAATATCCAGTTCTTATAAATAGGGATGAAGCCGGCTAAATTTATTGTACCATCTATGTAACCCGACTTTTCTTGTGTAACACTATCACTTATGTTGCTGTTTTCTCTTCGTCCGGCCCCAATATCTGTTATAATACGGTAGCCTTTTGATGGATTGAGGATATTGTCTAATTGCTGAGATTCAATTAAAATCCCGGTTCCGTAATTGTTGGACGGGTATATACCAGATGTATCAGCAGGCGTTAGCACAATAGTTCGTTTGTTTTTGTAGTAACCGGTAATTGAGTTTGTTCCATTAATGAATGTGTAGATTCCTGCACTCCATTCTACTCCTACAAACGATGTGTCTTCTTTAATCATATCAATTGTTGAGCTTACTCCGAGCGGTGTATTGAATAAATAGGGCCAGCGCAACGATGCATCGAGTTGCTGACTAAACTGATCATTTTTCTTCCATTTTAGCTTGAGTTCTTCACCTCTGCCCAATGAATTGGTTAGTGCCAGCTCAATATCTCCTGTAATGATGAACGTGTTCTTTTTATCCTCATCAGGTACAATACCAATTAGACCGTTAAAATAGTTCGATTTTTTTGCAGAAAGTTGCAGCTCGGGCCTTGCCAAATCGTTGCCATACCTGATAACAGGCTTTTTTTGAAGCGACAGAAATGATAATTGATCTATTTTCGAAGGGATTTTTTTTACGAGACTTTCGCTATAAGGTGTCCCGGGTTTGATGTTGAGGTACTTCTCAATAAAAGTCGCTGAAATATTCGATTTATTAAAAGCTATCGTATCGAAAAGATATTTTCTCCCCGGCACCACATTAAAGTTTACCGCAATACGATTGGAGTCGGTTTCAATCGTGCTGCTAACCTTGGCAAATGGATATCCCGAGTTTTCCAGTGTTTCAACCAGGCTTACCTTATAGTTATATAAGTCAGGTAAATCGACTATTTCCCCCTGTTTATACTTATAGTTTTTCAGGGTCACATTAGTTTTCTTTGAATTCTTCAGCGAAAAACCTTTCCATTTGTATTGTTTACCTTTGAATATTCTTACAATAGCTGAATCGCCCTTAATAATCACCGTATCTAAAGATATATTAATGAAACCATCTTTTCTTTGTTTCAACATAAATTTTTGAATGCTTTTGTAAAATGAGATGCTGTCTTTAAATGTATATGAAACCTCCGTTAGCTTACCTGAAAAAGGAATTGTATCTCTTTGCCCATAGCCATAAAAGGATATAAAACACATAAATAGCGTAAAGAAAATGTAGTATGGTATTGTTAACTTAGCCATTTTTTATTCAATATACTTTACT
>CAYPSX010000159.1:0-9189 GCA_964413185.1 uncultured Bacteroidales bacterium | reverse complement strand
CCGACACAAACATAAATGTAGTTTGCAGCACATCGGTCCAAATAATGGTTTTAATGCCGCCGCGATTGGTATAAATCCAAATTAGCAGGATAGTGATAAGTACCGTAACAGGAAAAGGCACGTTCATGGGAGTAAAAACCATAACCTGAAGCACGGTAGCGACAATAAACAAGCGAAACGATGCTCCTATAACCCGCGAGATAAAGAAAAACCAGGCGCCTGTTTTTTGGCTAAAAAATCCAAAACGATGTTCAAGATAAGTGTAAATTGATGTCAGATTCAATTTATAATACACAGGAAGCAGCACAAAGGCAATAACTGCATACCCGACCACATAACCCAGCACCATTTGCAGATAACTAAATTGCGTATCGTGAACCCAACCCGGTACAGAAATAAACGTTACGCCCGAGAGCGATGCACCAAGCATTCCAAAAGCTACTACGAACCAGGGCGACTTTCGGTTTCCTAAATAAAAACCTAAATTATTTCCTTTGCTGCCCGTTAAACGCGAAATGCCCATCAAAATTCCAAAATAGGCAGCTATTGCTATAATAATGTATATTGGGTTCATTTAATATAGTTTGTTTAAAGGCAACAAATATAAAATTTATAAGAAGGAAAATAAGGTCGATATTTTGTTATGTCGATATTTTTTTGTTTTTTACATAAATTTTGAGAATTCGGTCGATTGCAATTTTAAAACCAACCTATGAGTTATATTGGCAATTATCAAATAACAGAGACAGTTGCACAGGGTAGAAATTATACTGTTTACAGAGCAATGGATAAAAACGCAAATTTGGTTTTGCTTAAAATGCCCACTCAGGATGCACTAACACCGGAAAACATATCTAAACTCCGAAATGAGTTTCAAGTACTGAATCAATTCAACTCTTCACATATTATAAAAGCCTGGGATATTCTCAACCAGGACAACAATTTGGTAATGATTGTTGAGGATTTTAAAGGTACATATCTAAAAGAGTATATCAATAAAAATTCACCTGTAACGAACCCTGACCAATTAGTTAAATCGCTAAACATAACATTAAAAATAGCAGAAGGACTGGCGATTATCCACAAAAAACATATTATCCATAATGATTTAAATCCTGCAAACATAGCCTACAACTCCCTTAACAATGAGTTGAAAATAATTGATTTTGAATTGGCAACCAAGGTGACGACGACTATAAAAAACCGTGAAATAGAACCCATTTCCGGCACTTTTGCTTATATGTCTCCTGAAAAATGCAACCCGGAGGCAAAGCAAATTGACTATCGCTCAGATTATTACTCATTTGGAATAACAATGTATGAGCTTCTTACAGGCAGGTTACCATTTCAGGCGCACAATCAAAGAGAATGGATACATTGCCACATAGCAAGAAAGCCCCTTGAAATTCATAAAACGCACCCGGAAATTCCGGTTTTCATCTCCAATCTAATTTTAAAACTAATGGAGAAAAAACCTGAAGACCGATATCAAAGCAGCTACGGAATTATTCGGGATATTGAGCAATGCATAAGGTTCATAAAAAATCCAAAACTATCGCCCGGGTTTGTACCGGGTAAATATGATATTTTCAAACCGGTTAACCTCTCTGAAAAACTATATGGACGAGAAAAAGAGTTAGATGCAATATGGGATATACTCTCAAATAAGGAGAAAAACATAAGCTGTATTTTCATAAAAGGTGAATCAGGAGTTGGTAAAACTTCATTTGCCGAAGAAATCAAAAACAGAATATCTACAGTTAATTACACACTGGCAAGCAGTAAACTTGATCACTTTGAACAAACCAGTTCTTACCAGGCGATAAGTCAAATAACCCGGGAACTCGTAAATCACTTAATTGTTCTCGACGATGATGAAAAAAAGAGCTGGGAAGAACGGTTAAACAATGCTTTGCATGAAAACCTTGCACTTATAAGCACACTTGCTCCCGATTTAGAACTAATTTGCGGAAAACAAAACCACGAGTTTGAATTGCAGCCCTGGGAAATTCATCAACGGTTCGACATGGCCATTCAAACATTTATACATTTGTTTGCCACTACACGAAAACCGCTAATCCTTTTCATTGACGATTTGCAATGGGCAGATAAATCGACCATTGAACTTATAAGAAAAATAGTATTTGCAAGCCAGAATCACCCGATAATTTTTTGGGGAAGTTACCGGTCTGAAGAAGTTTCTGCAGATTCTGAATTGAGCCAAATGATAAGGGAAATAGAAGAAAATGGAATCGGAATCAAAAAAACTGAGCTGCTTCCTTTAAGCATAACAGATGTAAAAGCGATGTTGGCCGACAACCTGTCAACGCATGCCATTGAGGTAGAAAACCTGGCAAATATTTGCCATAATCGTACCCAGGGAAATCCATTCTTTTTAACGGAATACCTGTACAACCTACACCAAAACAGTCTTATTTATTTTGACAATGATAAAGGAAAATACATTTGGGACATAAATCAAATTGAGCGGCACGAAATTCCGGGCAATATTGCAGGCCTTATTAGTAATAAGTTACGTAAGCTACCTGGCGAGATGCTTAAAACACTGGAAGCTGCATCTTGCGTGGGTTTAGATTTCAACATAACCTACCTCGCTGACCTTTGTGGGTTTACAATAGATAAAACAATATCAATTATTAATGCAGCGCAACAAGAATCATTAATTGTACCGGGAGACACGAGCATAACTGCAACTGATACAGAAATTACAAAGAACCACTATAAATTCATTCACGACCGCGTACACCAAAGCACCTACAACCAAATTGAAAAAGAGACTAAAGCAAAGCTGCACTTAAAAGCAGCTCATATAATAGAAAAGAATCAAAATCAAAATCAAAACATAAGCACAACACAACTTTTTGCCCTTGCCCGGCACTATAATCTAAGCACAAACCTGCTTGCCCCCTCCGAAAAAGTTAACGTTATTTCCATTAATCTCCGGGCAAGTAAAAAGGCTAAGGAGACCGGTGCTTACAAGCAAGCTTGTCAATTTGCAGAAGCAGGATTCAAATTACTTAGCAAAGAAGATGTAAATATTAATTCCAGACTCGTACTTGAAGTTTACACTGAATATGCAGAAGCTGCTGCTCTGGTTGGAAATCATCAAAAAATGAACAAATTAATAGATGAAATATACAACAAGGCAGAAAATATATTACAAAAAGCCAAATTCCATGAAATTAGAACCATGTCGCTTGTTGCTCAAAATAAGCAGCAAGAAGCTGTAAAAGAAACATTATACCTGCTCAAATTACTTGGAGTAAAACTCCCTGCAAAACCCGGCATAGTTCAAATGCTTATACAATTATTAAAAACACAAGCCAAAATAAAAAAGCACGATGGAGCCAAAATCCGGACATTACAGCCCATGAGCGATCCCTTAAAACTGGCTGCCATGCGTAATATGGCCAATATTATTTCGGTTCTATATCGTACAAATCCTAATTTATTTGCGCTGCTTGTTTTTAAATTTGTCAACCTAACTCTAAAATATGGTGTAGCCCCTATTTCACCAGTAGGATTTATCACATTTGGCTTGCTAACCAATGTAATTTTCAAAAAGCTTGATAAAGGATATGAACTGGGAAAAACCGGCATGAAACTATTTCAACGCCTCAATGCAAACAAACACTGGCCGCAGGCATATTACATTTACAACGTGGGAATAACCCCATGGAAAGAACCACTTGAAAAAGTGTGCAACAATTTGCATGATGCTTATCTGAAAGCCGGAGAGGCCGGAGATTATGAATACATGATGAGTGCAGCCGCCGCAGGGGCACATTACCGTTTCAGAGCCGGATATGAACTCAACAAGCTAATAGAAACAACAAAAAAACATAAGAAGTCAATATCCAATGTTTATGAAAAAATTTCATCGAGCCAGTTCGATGTGCTTCTACAAATGTTTACCAATTTTGTAGTTCCTAAAGAAAAACCGGAGGAACTTATCGGGCATGAATACAATGAGAAAGAAATGATCGAATATCATAAAAAAGACAACGACGAAACGTCTTTAATTATGATTTACCTCGATAAGCTTACTGTGGCCTATTATTTTGGCAGGTATGAAGAGGCTATGGAAATAATCGAGAAGGCCAAAAAGTACAAAAAGGGAGTTGCCGGCCTGCTCATGGAAGCCAACTACTGCTATTTTGAGGCATTGACTTTATTAGCCAATTATGAGCATGCCTGTCCGCTAAAAAGGAAAAAAATCAAAAAACAGATTTCAAAAAACATCAAAAAAATGCAAACATGGGCGGAGCATGCTCCCATGAATTTTCTTTGTAAAGCTAAGCTTATTGAAGCCGAACGGGAAAGTATAATCGGAAGCCAACCGAAAGCAGGAACACTCTTTGAAGAAGCCATAACCCATTCGCTCAAGAATCAATTTATACATGAAGCCGCCCTGGGAAATGAACTTGCAGGAAAACACTGGGCACGGCACAAAAACAAAAGAGTAAGCAAATTATACATCAACAAGGCATACGAGCAATATAACTTATGGGGCGCAAAAGCAAAATTGAAAGATTTAAAAGAACGGTATAAAGATATCTCTGATTTTAAACAAGATACAGTTATTGGAATCTCCGGGGATGAATCTTATCGTTCATCAAAATACTCCATTTCTGTAGATGTGGAGACACTCATAGACGCTTCAAAAACTATTTCGGAGGAAATAGTACAGGATGAACTCATAAATAACACCCTGAAGATTTTGATTGAACATGCAGGCGCCCAAAAGGGACATCTCATATTGGGAGAGCAAACGCAAAATGAACACCAGTGGTTCATCCAGGCCAGCGGTTTAGTTCTACAAGATAAAATTACAACAGAAAGTGAACAAAAAGAACTGAATAAAAAAATCTTGCCGGTTTCTGTGATCAATACAGTCATCAACACAAAAAAAACAATTATTTTACATAACGCATATTACGAAGGGACATACATACATGATGAGTATATAAAAAGAAATGAAATAAAATCCCTCATTGCATTGCCCATCTCAAAACAGTTAGATACAATTGGTGTTTTGTATCTTGAAAACAACCTCGACACAGGCGTTTTCACACAATCACGGGTGAATGTACTGTCGATACTCTGTACTCAATTAGCAATATCGATAGAAAACGTAAGGCTTTATGAGAAATTTGACCAAAAAGTGAGGGAGCGAACAGCCGAAGTTATTAAACAAAAAGAGAAAATAGAATTGCAAGCCACTAAACTGCAAGAGATTAATGAAAAACTCGAAGCTTCAAATGCCACCAAGGACAAATTATTTTCGATTATCGGGCATGATTTAAGAAACCCGTTTAACATTATCCTGGGTCAGGTTAGCCTGCTTAAAGAAGGTGTAGAAAATATTTCATTGGACGATGTGAAAAGTTCTGCCCAATTTATCGATAATGCATCGAAAAGTGCGTTTCAACTGCTTCAAAACCTTTTGGCCTGGGCCATGGCGCAAACCAATCAGGTTAAACTGTATAAAAAAACAATTGCATTACACTTTTTAATCGACAAAGAGGTGGAGATGCAGGAAAACATAGCTTCGACAAAAAACATTCAATTAAAAAACCTGACAGATGAAGAAACCGAAATATATGCTGATGAAGAAACCGTAAGTACGGTTATACGAAACCTCATTTCAAATGCTATTAAGTTCACAGAAAATAACGGTCAAATAACGGTTCATGCCAAAGAAACAGAAAACCAAGTAGAAATAACGATTGAAGACAATGGAATAGGAATAAAAGAAGAAGACATCCCCAAAATATTCAGATCAGAAGAAATGCTTTCTACTCGCGGAACGCAACGAGAAAAAGGAACTGGTATTGGGTTGAAAATATGCAAAGAATTTGTTGAACAAAACAAGGGAAACATTTGGGTTGAAAGCGAATATGGAAAAGGCTCACGATTTATATTTACGTTGCCGCTAGCGTAATTTACACAAACAAAAAAAGAGCACTGAATCAGTGCTCTTTTTCGTTGGTGTGATTTCTGCGGAGAGAGAGGGATTCGAACCCCCGGACCCGTGAAGGTCAACGGTTTTCAAGACCGCCGCATTCGACCACTCTGCCATCTCTCCTAACGCGGTTGCAAATGTAGTGTATTTAATTTTACTACCAAAAAACAACATAAAAAAAATTTAAAAAAATTGCGCTTTTTTGACAGCTGACTTGATTTACAGACGAATAATGGTGATTAAAACCCAATAGAAATTATGAATCCCATGGTAAAGTTGTTGTTTTTTCGTGTTTGTACCAAATCAGTCAATATTCCTGCATAAAATGGAGTTTGGTTCAGTAAGCTAAATACAATCCCACCTCCCAAACCGACTGTTACTGCCTCACCTCTAAATGCTTTGCTCAAATTTAATGCATATCCTGGCTTTGCCAGTACAAAAAACTGCGAACGTGTTGCTGATTCAAAAAAATATTGTGCAGAAACTTCCATGCTCATCAGTGTGTGCCCCTGCATAGTATTTTGTCCGTATGTTCTTATTCCAATTCCACCACCCAGAAATAAATTTTTCAGCGGGTAAAATCCTCGCGATATTCCCATCCGATACATGGATGCAATTAAATCTGAGTCGTCACTATTGAAACCGGCTCCAATGTCGACAAAACCAACAGGACGAAAAACAGTATCAACAGGCATTGTATCATTATCTTCGGATAGGAGCTTGATTTTTCGAATATCACTTTTCGAAATCACCAATGTGTTGCCGTCGCCGGTTTTGATGGTTATTTTTTCTTTGGTTTCATTTGTTTGGAAACCAATGTAAACTGCTCCGTTTTTAAGGTGATATTTGTATTGAACAGGCTCAACCTGTGAAAAAACGGCTGTTGAAACGAACAGCATCAACCCAATCAGAATAAACTTCTTCATTTTTGTATATTTTTCACGTTAATCCCATCTGCTCCATAAGTAGCCGGGCGTTCATTGTTTTAGTAATTCCCGGTTTTAGTTTGTAGTCAAAATTAACGTCTTGTCCGTCAATTTCTATTTCAAAACAGTAATTTTTCACTTTATCCGGGTAATTTTTTTCCAGTTCGCCAAGTTGAGTATCATGTGTAGCAACAATTCCGGATACACTAAACTGCATAAGACGCTTCAGAAACGCCAGCGAACCCTGCCGTTTATCTTCTGAGTTTGTTCCTTTCAAAATTTCATCTAAAATCAGCATTACATGTTCTCCCTGCCTGATTTTATCGTAGGCTGATTTCAAACGTTTTAACTCGGCATAAAAATACGATTCGTCTTTTGATAATGAATCGGTTGTACGCATGCTTGTAAAAATCCTCACCGGCGAAAAGCTGTAAGTTTTGCCGCAAACCGGCAAGCCACATCGTGCCATTACCAAATTTAACGCTACAGTACGTAAAAAAGTACTTTTACCGGCCATATTTGCCCCGGTAATAATATGAAAAAAGGTGCCCGATTCGAAATGATAATCGTTAGTAATCCGCTTATTTTCATCCAATAGCGGATGTCCAAGGTTTTTGGCTTCCAATACTGCCTTTTCAGTAAAAGTTGGTAAAACAAAGTCCGGGTGGTTGAAAACATAATTGCCGCCGCTTATAAAAGCATCCATTTCATCAAGTGCATTCATCCATTTGGGCAGGAATTGGCTATTGAGCCGATGCCATTTTTCAAATCGTGCAAGGCACTGTATATCCCAAATTAACAGAGAATTGGCAATAAAACCTACAATCAGATTGTTTCTGTATTCCATGCTTTTTAAGATGGCGGCCAGCGATTTAATTTGCCGTATTGCACTGGTTTTTTCGATGAAAGCGTTTCGAATATCTTTTAATCTGATGCTTTTCCACTCTTGTTCAACAATCATTTCGATGAGCTTTGCCTGAGTGCTCATTACTTTTTCTGTTCGGCCAGTTGCAGTATTTGCTTTTTTAAAATGCCTACCGGCTAATCCGGTAAAAAACCATTGTAAAAGAACAGCAACAATCCAATAACCTGAAGGTAATACACCAAAAGTACTTAGCATTATAAGCGAGAATGTTAATATCGGCAAGCCATACCGCAAAAACTTATTTACAAGGAACTTTGGCGTAAAAAAGCGATAACCCGAAAGATTATTTATAAGCGTATCGTTCTCTGTTGTAAGCGGGTTCATGTGACCGTTGGCAATAAACTTCTGTCGCCATTTTATTTGTGGAGCCAACTCGTTAAAAGCTTCTTGTTGCGCTTCAATCTCAGATTCGTTCAAAAAAGGGTTCATGAGCCATTCTGCCAGCTTTTGTTTTCCGCCGGGGCGGCTGGCTCGGTTCAACGTGGAAAAAAATCCATCGCCTCCGAAAAGATCAAGGTCATAACTGAAAGCATGGTCTGCCGACATAAACTCTTTTCCGCTGTCGAAAGCACTGTTTTCGCCCTGAAGCGAGGCTTTTTCATTTTGATTGATAGTTAAAAGCGTTGCATGCCATTTTTTCAAATATTCGAGGCGGGCACTTTTTTGTACCAATATTAAAAATACTATGAATGCTAAAGCAACAACAATTGCAACAATCCAAACCGTTGCTTGAAAAGAAAAGTACAACGCCACAAGTGATGCGATAAAAATTGTTAGGCGCAAAAATGCATTGGTATTATATTTTTTTTTGAACTTTTTTTGCTGGTTGCTGTGAAACCCGGTTTGCGCAGCATACAATGAGCCTATCTTATGTTTTTCCATGTTGCAAACATAGCAATCAAAATTAATTGAAGGGTGATTTTCATGCTAAATTTTGTGGCAATAAAAAATTATTATGGCTGGTAATAAGCCATCAAAAAGAAAGGTTATGGAGAGTTAAAATGAATGTAGAACTGAAATCAACCAATAAAAAACCAGTAAATAAGCATCAAACGCGTTCTTTTTTCTGATCTTTCAGATGATGCTCAAGAATACCCCGGCCACCTTTAAATAACTCATTGTTGTTTTGTGTTCCTTTATAGCTTGCGGGTTTTGGCTTAAATAAATCTTCGATTGATTGTAGTGTTCTGGTTAACCATACACGATTATTTAACCGCTGAGAAACTAATGTACTGACTTCATTTATATAGTCAAAATCTTTTTCTGAGAGATTGCTGATATCTGCCTGATCTACATTTTTTGGATTAACGCCTAAATCAACTTCAGACTCGAATTGAGCAATTTTTAGAACT
>CAYPSX010000158.1:0-9532 GCA_964413185.1 uncultured Bacteroidales bacterium | reverse complement strand
AATTCATCATTGAGTTCAATGGTTTGGCCGTAAATATTGAACGTAAAAACCAGGAATAATAAAAACCAGACAATTTTTTTCATAACATGCCGTTTCAAGATGATAATCAGTAATATGTAGTTCAATAAATATTACTATGGCAAAGATTTAAAAACAACATGAGACTACCAAATATTTTTTGTTACCTGCTCATAAAAAGATTTTGAATGTGTGATCGGTTATAATATAATGATTTGATATGAAACAAGGGATATTAGAAGCAAATTATTTGGCGGTTTAAAGCTTGATAATTCAACACAGCAAAATCCTTTAAAAGATTATGAGTCGTATAGAATATCCAAAACGCAACTCGAAAAATGAGTTTAATGACACAAATTCCCGCTTACCGTTTTTTCGGCCTTGGCGGTAGTGTTTCCAATCGCCCGGTTTCAATTTTAATTACAATTTCTTCGATAAGCCGGTCGGAGCCCTCCGGGTCGTAGTGTGTTTTGAGGTTTTCGCCGAAAATACGCGCCAGCGATTGCCAAAACATGGCGGAAAAATGACCACGAAGCTCTTCAACCAGCACAAACGAGGTATAACCCGTTTCGCGATCAATCAATTTAAGCAAAATGCGGCCTTCAGTAACGGTGAGCCGCTTCAGCTCATCGGTATATCGCTCGCGCAAAGCTTTGTCGTAAGCCCTGAGAAAACGACGCTGTTGGCGGGGCGTTGAAATTTCGGGTACTGTATCGTAGATATCCTGCAAAATATTCACGGCCAACTGTGCATACGGATAAGCCCGTCGCACCTTGCGGGCTAGACGAATGTAATGCCGGTTTCTGCGGGTATTTCTCGATAAATCCCGTTTCGGATACACCGTAAATGTATGCAGTTTTACCAGCCCCATTGTATCGCCATTTTCAATAATCATGGGCAAATAATAGTAAAACCCCGAGCTGCTTTCAGATTGAGATTGAGCATAACCGGGCTTTTCGCATAAAAATGCGGTGAGAAATACGCAAAAAAACAATATTCGCCTCATCATTACTTTCATGAAAATCCCGATTTTACTAATTTTGACATTTCGAACAGTTATTTGTTGAACATTTAACCTGAATAAGTTCAGGCAATCATCAACTATATAAAACCAAAAATAATGCAAATATTTAATATCGAAACCGGAAATTTTAAGGCTGATGGCGGTGCAATGTTTGGTGTTGTGCCAAAGAAAATTTGGCAAAAGAAATACGAGGCAGATGAGAATAACCTTTGCAGCATTGCTGACCGCGGTTTACTGGTTGACACAGGTGAACGAAAAGTACTGATTGACACAGGTATTGGCGACAAGCAGGATGACAAATGGCTATCGTTCCATCATTTGCATGGCGATGATTCGCTGGAAAAATCGCTAAAAAAAGCCGGTTACCATTGGGATGATATTACGGATGTGATTCTTACACACCTGCATTGGGATCATTGCGGCGGTGCTGTAATAAGAGATGCTGAAGGGAACTATGCTGCCCGGTTTCCCAATGCAACTATTTGGGTAAGCCAGGAACAATGGGAATGGGCAACAAACCCGCATATGAGGGAAGCACCGGCCTATCCGCAGGAAAATATTTTACCATTGAAAGAGACCAACCGGATAGAATTTGTAACTGAAGAAAAAGAGATTATTCCCGGCATAACAATTAAATTGTTTAACGGGCACACAAAAGGATTAATGTTGCCGCTTATTGATAAAGACGGTCAAAAAGTATTTTTCGCCGGCGACCTGATTCCCGTAGCAGCCAATATTCCATCAGTTTATGTTGCTTCTTACGATATTTTGCCGCTGGATACTATTGCAGAAAAACAACGCATTTTAACACAAGCGCTGGAGGAAAACTGGATTCTCATCATCCAGCACGATATAAATTGCGAGGCTTGTACATTGAAAGAAACGCCCAAAGGTATTCGGGAAGATAAAATATTGAAGATTGAAGAAATTTAGGTTGATGTGATGATGTGTTGATGTGGTGATGTGGCGATTAAGATAATTAAGTTGATTGAGTTATTGGGTTGATTGGTTGATTAGTTGATTAGTTGATGTGGTGATTAGTTGATGTGGTGATTGGTTGATGTGTCGATGTTTTGATGAGTTGATTGGGTTAATGACTTGTTATTTATTGACTGATGTTTCGCAGTTATATAAACAATTAAAAAACAGCTCTTTGGTTAATATGATAATTCCGCACCTTATTTCGGCTTCGCTCAACAACCACGGCGCTCGGGCATTACTCAAGCATACAATTTCTACCATAATTTCGCACCTGACGGTGCTTCCTGAAATATATCGAGCCTCGTTAGAGGCGATATTATGGTAGAAAGAATGATCGAAATGGAATTTCGCCGCGATGTATCGTTAAATGGTATGACCAAAAGAATTATCGGCGAACGGGTACAGGGGTAAAATAAAATCGGGCCATATATAACATTGCTAACCAGGGTGTTGTCAGGTGCGAAACTTCAGTTATTGATAAAACCATTAAAAATTTAGGAGAGACTCGCTGTTCGCAAATCTCTCCGTTTTTTTAATCAAGGATATTCATTTCTTTTAAGGTTTCAAGTGTAGCTTTTACCGACTCGGCTGATTTATCGAGCATTTCGCGCTCTTCATCATTAAGATCAATTTCGATTATGCGGTTGATACCATTCCGTCCAAGAATAATGGGAACGCCTAAATACAAATCGTGAAGGCCATATTCGCCATCGAGAAAAGCAGCCACCGGATAAAAACATTGTTTGTCTTGCAATACAGCCTCAACCATTTCTGCTGCGGCAGCTCCCGGCGCATACCAGGCCGATGTTCCCATAAGTTTAACCAGCTCTCCCCCGCCCTTTCGGGTACGGTCAATAATGGCATCGAGCCGTTCTTTTGACATAAGTTGTTGCACAGGAATACCGGCAACTGAAGTGTACCGGGGCAAGGGTACCATAGTATCGCCATGTCCGCCGAGCAGCAGTCCCTGAATACAACCCGGGGAAATATTCAACTCATCGGCAAGAAAAGCTTTGTAGCGGCTTGAATCGAGAATTCCTGCCATGCCAATTACCTCATTTTTGGGTTTTTTGGCGGTCATGAATGCCGTATATGCCATCACATCTAAAGGATTTGAAACTACAATAATGATGGCATCGGGCGAATATTTCACTACGTTTTCAGTTACCTGTTTCACGATTTTGGCGTTGGTGTTAATCAGGTCGTCGCGCGACATGCCTGGTTTGCGGGGCAGTCCGCTGGTGATTACAACAACTGAGGAATCTTTGGTAGCTTCATAATCGTTGGTTACACCTGTTACACGGGTGTGAAAAGAATCTACAGAAGAAGTTTGCCACATATCCAGGGCTTTGCCTTCGGCCACACCCTCTTTAATGTCTAACAGCACAACATTATTAACAAGATTTTTACGGGCAATAACATTGGCACACGTAGCGCCTACATTGCCGGCACCGATAACTGAAACTTTTCTCATAATTGATATTTTTTGGTTTACATCATATTCATTAAACAAGCAGCTTTTCAAAAGGTTGCATGATTTATCTATCTAGATAAAATTAAATATAAATATGTAAAGTTCCAAATATATACATAGCTAAACAATAAATTAAAAATCAAAAAATGGTGGTTTTAAAGAAATATTTCTGTTTTACTCACCAATTATCTTCTTTTTATAAACAGCAAATTAAGTATGAACAAAATGATTATGGCGCCAACAGCTCCAGTCAGTATGGTTCCGATCCATCCTTCACCAAAAGATATACCCAGCTCACCGAGAAGCCAGTAGCCCAGCAAACTGCCGAACAAACCAATAATGATGTTGCCTATCAGGCCAAGACCTTTTCCGCGATAAATTAAACTGCCCAACCATCCGGCCAGACCGCCTACAATTAATGTAACAATTATTTCCATGGCAATTTTATTTTAAGTTATTAAAAATGAGCAATATTTAAAGAGATTAAGCGTGGCATGACATTAATCTTCTGAATAGTTATTTTAATCTCATACAACACAGAAAGCGTTTTGTTTACAATGATTTAAAATACTTATGTAACTGATTTGCCTCATTTTATATCTTTTAATTTAAGTAAATAACATACGTATGGCCTGCGTACCCTCTCCCAAAAATAAAATTAATTAAGATTTATCTCAACATAATGCCAATGAAATGTGTTAACCATATAAATTAAAACTTATTATTATGAAAAACTCAGGTTCAAACGTATTTTTAGGATTCGTTACAGGCGCAGTTGCAGGTGCAATTGCAGGTGTATTATTTGCTCCGGATAAAGGAACAAAAACAAGAAAGAAAATAAAAAAGAATGCCAAAAACATTAAATCAAAAGTTGAAACGGATGTAAATGACAAGGTTGACGAACTTAAATCCTTCATTGGCGATTTTATGTCAGAAGTAACAGACAGAGTTTCAGAGCTCGAAAAAGAGGTAAAAGCAGAAGCTCAAAAAGCTAATAAAGAAGCTGCTCAAGCTGAAAAGAAAGCAAAATCATAATCAGACAGGTCTGGTAAAACTATCTTAACATTATGATTTAATAAATTCGAAAAAAGGAGAAATACACAAAAACAACATCCAAATGAGGGATACTGCGCTCGTAGAACATATAGACAAATTGAAAGGTGCTTTAGAAAGCTACATAGAAGCAAGAATAGATTTAGCCAAGGCAAACTTACTTGAAAAAATAAGTAAATCAGGTACATATTTTTTAACGGCATTTATAATAATTCTGGTGCTTGCGGCTTTTTTCTTATTGCTTGCATTTGCATTTAGTTTCTGGTATGCGCATGCTGGTGGGGAAATTTATGTAGGTTTTCTTATTGCGGCAGGCGGATATTTATTAATTGGCGTTCTTCTATATTTATTACGACGCCGTATTTTCACGAATAACATTATCAGGCGATTAGGAAAAGTGGTTTTCTCCGAAAAGAGCAAATAATGAACGAAGGCAATAAACAGAGTAACCTATGTATCGACCCAAATCAATGTATGAATTACAACTACTCAAGCAAAAGTTATCCTCGGAAATAGAATTAAAAGAGGAATTGGTAATATACGAAATCGCCAAAATGAAGGATTCTTTTGCAGAGAAAGTAAAGCTCTTTGCAAAATTTCAAACCCAGAAACTTGCCGTTACCCTTATATCAAAGTTACTCAGACCACGAAGGCAGGAAAAAAGGTAACCCGTTAAACAAAAAATCCGAAAGTAGATAATTAAAAAAACGCCCGGTACAGCTTGTGATTAATCATAGCTGTATTGTGCTTTTTTTATCTTGTACTAAAAAAACGGTCACCCGTTTGAGGACAACCGTTACCTTCTACTTTAATTAAGTTTCGCCGATAATTCCTTTAATACTAATATTTTACGATACATCGCGGCGATATTCCATTTTTGATCAATCATTCTACCATAATATCAGCCCTACGACCTTATTATCTTTTCAAAAGCGCCATTCATTATCATCAAGGATAGTCAAAGTGTTAATTCCCCACCTTCTCCTTCAGTACTTTAAGTTGTGAGCGCACCGATTTTGCCGACTGGTTCACTAACTCCATTTCTTCATCGTTCAAATTCAGCTCAATAATCTGATGAATACCGTTGCTGCCCAAAATAACAGGAACGCCCATGTACATATCGTTCAGTCCATATTCGCCTTGCAAATAAGCACTTACCGGGAACAAACGACGCGAGTTTTTCACAATAGCCGAAACCATTTGAGCTGCGGCCGCTCCGGGAGCGTACCAGGCAGAAGTTCCCATGAGTTTTACCAATTCGCCACCGCCATATTTTGTACGTTCAATTATTGAATCGAGTTTGTCTTTTGAAATAAGCTCTGTAACGGGCACCGAAGAAATGGTTGTATAACGCGGCAACGGCACCATTGTATCGCCATGGCCGCCCATCAAAATAGCGTGAACGCTAATGGGGCTAACATTCAATTCCTGTGCAATAAATGCTTTGTAGCGGGCTGCATCGAGTATGCCGGCCATTCCAAATATTTCTGTTGCCGGTTTCCCATTGGCCACCATGTATGAAGCATAAGTCATTACATCGAGCGGATTGGAAACGATAATAATTTTTGCGTACGTCGAATATTTGATAATTTCGCGGGTTGCATGTTGCACAATACCGGCATTTATCTCAATTAAATCGTCGCGCGACATTCCCGGTTTACGGGGCAATCCGGCAGTAATTACAACAACATCGGAATCTTTCGTAGCCTCATAATCTTCTGTTACACCGTGCACATACGTTTCAAACTGCCGAATAGATGAAGTTTGCCACAAATCAAGGGCTTTTCCTTCGGTAATACCTTCTTTTACATCGAGCAGAACAAGTTCATCAGCCAAATTCAAATTAATAATATCGTTGGCACACGTTGCTCCAACATTTCCGGCTCCTACAATAGTTATCTTCATAATGGTGTATATTTTTATAAATTATTTTTACACTGTTTATCCTGTGTAAACAAATAAACCACTAAATTGATGACAAAATTTGTACGGAATCGTCATTTTTTAATGTTTTTAAAAACATACTTTCATGGGGGGCAGAAAAAACTTGTTTAGAAAATTCAACAAAAATAAAAAAATACTAACTTGTATGTTTTATAAATATCGCTTCTATAATTTTAAAGATAAACCGGGTGCTCATGAATATTGATGATCGAAAAAAAACAGAAGAAGCGCTCAAAGAAAGCGAAGAAAAATACAGAGCATTATATGAAAATGTTCCCCTGGCCTACCAGTCGTTGAATATTGACGGAGTTTTAATTGATGTAAATCCGCAGTGGTTAGCTATACTTGGATATGAGAAGGATGAAGTTATCGGCAAATGGTTTGGCAACTTTTTACACCCTGAATTTCAGGATCATTTCAGAAAGAATTTCCCGGTTTTTAAAAAACAGGGGTACATTAAAAATGTGCAGTTCAAAATGGTACGGAAAGACGGTACGATAATTTTCGTAGCATTTGAAGGCTGCATCGGATACAATCCTGACAAAACATTTAAACAAACCTATTGCACCTTTAAAGATATCACAAAAGAAAAAGCGGCAGAGGAAGCTCTGCAAAAAGAAAAGGAGCGATACAAAGAAGCCGAGCAAATAGCTCATCTCGGCAGTTGGGAAATGGACATCGCCACTGGTAAAGCAATCTGGTCTGATGAGTTTTTTCGTATATGTGGCTTTGAACCACAAAGCTTTGCTCCCACGAATGAAAAAAGGGTTAACAGCATTCATCCAGAAGACCGGGAGCGGGCTGGCAAAGCAGTTGAAGATGCCATTACCACAGGCAACCCTTATAATATTGAAAAACGCATTATACGGCCGTCAGGAGAAGTGCGTTGGGTGCGTTCGCAGGGGAAAATTATTTATGATGCAAACAAAAAACCCAAAAAATTAACAGGATCGTTCCTGGACATTACTGAAAACATGCTCGCAAAAGAAAAACTGGAACAAAGCGAAAAAATTAAAAGCCTGGTACTGGAATCTACGCAAGAGCTTTTTGCCTATTACGATACTAATCTCAAAACTTTGTGGGCCAATAATGCTGCAGCCGAATCAGTGGGGTTGTCTCCTGAAGAAATGAAAACCAAGCATTGTTATGAACTTTGGCAAAAAAGAGACACACCGTGCGAAGACTGTCCTCTTGTCAAAGTCAGGGAAACAAAAAAACCACACGAAACAGAAATAAAATCACCCGACAACAGGTACTGGCAAATCCGTGGCTATCCTGTTTTAGATAAAAACGGAGAACTCACGGGTCTCATTGAATTCGGACAAGACATTTCAAAACGCAAAAAATACGAAACCGAACTAAAAAAAGCCAAGGAACTCGCTGAACTCAATGAATCAAAATACAAAACCATTTTTGAAGGAGCACCAATCGGTATTTTTCGCTCCACATTGGAAGGAAAATTCATTGAGGTAAATCCCGCACTCGCCAATATGCTAGGATACAATAAGCCACAGGAAGTACTTGATGATATAGATGACATTGCCCGCCAAATTTACGTTGAAGGTAGTAAACGAGATTCAATTGTTGACAATTCTGCCAAAACCAAAATTGACAAATACGATAACGTGTATAGACGAAAAAACGGAGAGGTATTCAATGCCAATTTATTTTTACGTAAAATTACCGATGAAAATGGACAGGAAATACTGGAGGGAATTGTAGAAGAAACTACCGAACGTAAAAAATATGAAGAAAAATTAAAAAATGCCTTACAAAAAGCCGAAGAGAGCAACCAATTAAAAACAGAATTTCTCAACAACATGTCGCATGAAGTACGCACGCCAATGAACGGCATCATGGGTTTTGCACAAATGCTTAACAGGCCTAACATGAAACCTGAGAAAAAAACGTACTACACCCAAATAATTCAACAAAACAGCAATCAACTGCTAAAAATAATTGATGACATATTAGAGATTTCAAGATTGGAAACCAAACAGGTAAAAGTATACCCGGAAACTTTTTGTCTTAATCGTGTTATAGAGATGCTTTACACAACATACAAAAAACAGATGCAGCCGGGCGTAACGCTCAAAATCAAAAAAGGAATACCCGATGCCGAAAGCGCAATTACTACAGACAAATCAAAATTGATAAAAATCCTTACATCCCTGATCGATAACGCCATCAAATTCACAACCGAAGGTTATATTGAAATCGGGTATCAACTTAAGCAGAATAAAATAGAATTGTATGTAAAAGATACCGGGATTGGCATTGAGGCTCAGAACAAAAAGTTGATTTTTGAACGATTCTCACATGAGAACATAACCATAGCCAGCGAAAAAGGCGGTCTGGGCATCGGACTTCCCATTGCCAAAGAAAACACAGAACTTATTGGTGGCAAAATTACACTGGAATCGCAAAAAGGAAAAGGCTCCACATTTTTTGTTACCCTGCCCTTCACTCCCATCGAAAACAACGACCAAACAGACTGCCGGAACCACGACCAAACCCATACAAAAAAGCTTAAAATGAATCATACCCACACCATATTAATTGCAGAAGATGACGAAATAAATTTCCTGTACATGGAAGCCCTGCTGAACGAAGAAATTGAAGGCAATTTCAACATTATCCATGTAAAAAACGGGAAAAGTGCCATTGCAGCATGCAAAGAAAATTCAAACATAGAATTAGTGCTGATGGACATCAAAATGCCAGACATGAACGGCTACGAAGCAACCAAAACCATTAAAAGCTTTCGCCCCACATTGCCTGTAATAGCACAAACAGCCTTCTCTACCGTATACGAAAAAAGCACAGCCAACAATGCCGGTTGCGATGAATTTATCTCAAAACCAATCGTTCGCGAAAACCTAACCCTTTTATTGCAGAGGTTCTTGAAACAAGAATAAGCAACGTGGCTACCGATATGTCATCCCTGGCGGAATTTTTAAATTTGGATGATGGATGTTTGATCTTGGATGTTAGATTTTGGATATTGTTCTTGGATATTTGATGGTAGATATTTGATC
>CAYPSX010000157.1:0-9794 GCA_964413185.1 uncultured Bacteroidales bacterium | reverse complement strand
CGCAAGCACAGAACCTGCAGTTGCATTATGATTTTACCGATGCCAATTCAAAAAATGCAGATGATCGGAATTACCTGACATCGACTTTTGAAATGTTTAGACCTGACAGCCTGGGCTCTACATTCTGGTTTATTGATTTGGACTTCAACGGCCCGCATTACGAGCCGAGCCTTTCGTATATGGAAATAGCACGCAGCTTTAAAATGTGGGATTTTCCCCTGGCCCTTCATGCTGAATATAATGGAGGCTTTATTTACAATACACGCGGAAATGATTTTGGAAACACTTTTTCCAACATGGGTATATTTGGTGTACATTCAGCATTTCAACTACAAAACGTATCATTGAGCACCTATGCTGGTTACAAATTCATTGATGATTCGCGAGAAGGGGCTGATTTTCAGTGGACTTTCACCTGGTTTACCATGCTGTGGAACAAACGCATAACACTGTGCGGCTTTTTTGATTTGTGGAGCCAGGACAACCTAAATACTGATTATGAGCCGGATGGAAAAAAAATAGTCATACTTACAGAGCCACAAATATGGTATAATGTTTTGCCTTATTGGAGTTTAGGTGGTGAGGTTGAAATATCGCACAACTTTGTGTTTGCCTCTGAAAAAGTTGAAGTCTTTCCTACCATAGGTACAAAATTTACATTCTGATAATGGCCTCGAATAAACTTTTGTTATTTTATCCTCAAAGGTAAAGTTACATAAAAAGTGGTTCCTTTTCCCTTTTCGCTTTGAACATAAACCGACCCATTTAAATGACTTGCAAATTCACGGCAAATTTGTAAACCAAGGCCGGTTCCGCTTTCATTATTTGTTCCACTTGTTGAGTTTACTTTTTCGCCTTGATTAAATTTTTTCACCATTTCGTCCTCCATACCTATACCGGTGTCTTTAACAAAAATACGAACAGTATCTTCATCATACATTTTAGAAGACACAACAACTTCTCCACCACCAGCGGTAAACTTAATACCATTGGCCACCAGGTTTTGTATTACAATTCGCAACATTGATGCATCAGTACGAAGCGTAAGGCCCGGTTCTATATTATTATTAATTGCAATTGATTTTTCTTCTGCCAAAGGCAATAATGTTCGCACAACTTCTTGTGTCAACAGGTAAACATCAACAACAGTAATATAATGTTTTATTTCTCCTGATTGCGCCCTTGCCCAACTTAACAAGTTTGTGAGCATGGTGTGCATAGATTTGGATGAGTTGTGAATATGTTGTAAATAACGCCTTGTTTTGGCCTCACCGAGTTTATCGGAGCCGGAAAGCAATATCTTGGAAAAACCGATAAGTGTATTAAACGGGCCATGCAAATCGTGACTCAACACAGAAAGCACTTTGTCTTTGGTGCTGTTTGATTCTTCCAGCATTTTCTGTTGTTCTTTCAACGGTGTTATATCAATTCCTACAAATGTTTGCTCGTTATGCCCGGTCTTAAAGCATGCCCAATTTTGTATTTTGTGTCCTGCAAAAGTTTTTACATTAAATGTACGAAACACACCGTTACATTCAGCCAAATCAACCAGGCAACCCTTGTTCTCTTCATTATTATCAACAAACCGACCCAGAGTAAACTTTGAAACAAGCTGGGTTTTAGCAATATTGAATACCTTGTCGAATTGTTTATTGTGAAATTTATTTTTCCCGTTTTCATCAAACACTACGAGCATTACGGGTAAGTTTTCGAATATGGTACGAAAGCGTAATTCACTCTCTTTTAGTTTCTCCTCTGTATGCGCTTTTGTTTGGATAATTTCATTTATGGGCGGCAAAACATCCTGGAGGTCGGCTATGGTATATTCTGCCCGGTCCATTAATCGGCCGGTGCGCACTGCTATGCGCAGATTAGTAATAAAAACTTCAAAATTACTCTGTATCTTTTTTGAAATACGGCGGGCAAGGACAAATACGATTAAAATTACCAACACAACAATTAAAATGCCCAACAATCCTTTCCTAAGCATTCGTTCATACAGCAGCTCTTTTTCACTGGCAATTTTCTTTTCAATTTCGTCAATATAAATACCTGCTCCTATCATCCATTGCCATTCATCAACACCTTTAATAAATGAAATTTTCGGAGCAATTTCTGATGTACCCGGTTTCTCCCAATGATACTCGATAAAACCGCCCCCCGGACGGTTTACAGCTTTCCATTCTTCCTGTATAACTTTAACTCCATTTGGATCAGTCATCTCCCAAATAGTATCGCCTTCGGTAAATTGGTCAGAATCAATTACAACGGCTACACCATTATACGTATTGACAAACACATAGCCCATTTCGCCGAAACGATTCCGTTTGATGCGCCTTTTCACGTCTTTTTGAACGTCTTTTCTCACATCTTCAAGGTAATCGCCACACCCCACATAAATATTCAATGGTTTAAAAACCTTGATAAATGAGGTTTTGGCATACATACGATCCTGATTCACTTCGGGTTTCCGCCAATAACCTTTAACAAAGCCTTCTCCCTGGCCTTTTGCCAACTTAATTTCATCGCGAATTACATAGTTTCCTTTGGCATCTTTAAGATTAAGCAGGTTTTGCCCTTCAAACTCCGGATGTATGGGATATAATTGCTCTACTCCATTAAGATTTACAATAAAATAGTATCCTCGTCCATTATTGAAACGTATCGGACGCAAAGCTTCTTTAATGCGTTTTAGAATTTGATTGTCAGAAACTCTGCCTTTATTTTTTGAATAAATATGATTAATTATGCTCCATGCTTCATACGTCCTCTCCCTCAGATCTTCCTGCATTCTTTTCTCCATAAAAAGACGCGTAAAATGAATATAATCGATAACCTTTTCTACTTCCGATTTCACTTTACGTTTTTTCTCAACCAGGCTTTCTTCTCTGGCTTTTTCCGCATCTTTGTTGAATTCCCTAACCTCAAAAAAAATGAATATAGCAGCAACCATTACCCCGAGTACAATGCTAACTGCAAGGGTACTGTAAAAAGTTATTGTACTTAATGACCTGTTTCTAAGACTTCTTTTCATAGAATAGAAATGCTTTTCTTAACAAAAATCATGTTACACGCTACTAATTTGCAGGAAATAAAATTTTTCAGATATTAACTCCGGGTTGCCTTTCATTTTTAGCTGCTATCATATTCAATTAATGATGATATGGACTAATTTTGTTTTCGGTTTATTGTCTGAATATGGCTAAATTACAATTATCTTGTTTTACTTTCAAAATAAACTGTCTTTTTTACCATTTTATTGGTCAAATACAGTAAAATCACCTGCTCATCAAAATTATATTATTTTAATGAATGATTTATCAGGCAACTATCTCCGTAGCTGAGAAAACGATAATTATTTTGTAAGGCGTGTTTGTACATTTTTTTCCAGTCATCGCCAACAAAAGAAGCCAGTAATAATAGCAACGTACTGCGCGGCTGGTGAAAATTTGTAAGTAAACCTTCTACTACACGGTGACGATATCCGGGAACAATAATTATTTGTGTGCGGGCTGTAATGTAATCCGAGTTAATCAAATCTAAATATTCCAAAATTTTCAACAATGCTTTTTCTTTGCTTATCGTGTTTTCTTTGCCATAAGGCTCCCATTGCTTTACAGTAAAACTCTTCTCGTTTGCCGGCATTTGTTCAAAAACCTGAACGCCAACCCAATAAAGACTCTCCAGGGTTCTCACGGTTGTTGTGCCAACTGCATAAACCTGTTTATCAGAATCAAGCAACGATTCAATTACATCGCGGCCAACATGAATAAATTCCCGATGCATTTCGTGTTGGCGTACATCGTCATGGTCGACGGGACGGAAGGTACCGGCTCCAACATGCAATGTAACTTCATGTCGGGTAATTTTACGTGTACTCAATCGGTCAAAAACAGCCGGTGTAAAGTGCAATCCGGCAGTTGGCGCGGCAACTGAACCATCTATTCGGCTATAAAGAGTTTGGTATGTAGTTTTATCTTTATCCTCTGAATTACGATTCAAATAAGGTGGAATAGGAACATTTCCGGCCTTTTCCAGAACATCGGCAAAAGCAATATCGGCTTTCCAGTTAAAAGAAATCAGTACATAGTTTGCTGTTCTTTCAATCATTTCAGCTTTAAGTCCCAACTCTTCATGCCCATCGAGTACCAGCTTACCCGACTTCCATTTTTTCAAGTTGCCCACAAGGCACTTCCACTGGCATGTTGGCTTCTGACTAAGATTTTCAGCATAATCGCGGGGTTCGTGTGGTTCAAGGCAAAAAACTTCAATTTTGGCCCCGGTCGATTTCCGAAAAGGCAAACGTGCATACAATACCCGTGTATTATTAAAATAAAGAGCTGTTTTTTTCGGAAGTAAATCTGGTAATTCAAAAAATTGATGATCGGAAATATTTCCCTCATCATATTGTAAAAGTTGTGATCGGTCTCTCTGCTCCAATGGGTATTTGGCTATTTTTTCGCCGGGTAAACGATAATCGTAATTTTTTATGTCAATATCTTTCATAATATTCAGTTTACGAAATCTTTTTTCAGCCACAATTTCACTACTTTTGCAAAATTGGGAGTGCAAATATAATGAATTCAGTTTGACTACCGGGTTCAAAAATTTGTTCCTGCAAAAAATGAAAAATAAAAAATACACTAAATAATGAAGTATAAAAAAGGAGATAAAGTGCGTTTCTTAAACGCTGTGGGAGAAGGAACTGTTACAAAAACCACACAAGACGGGACCATTTTCATACTCGATGAAACCGGTTTTGAGGTACCGGCTGCCGAGGATGAACTTATATTAATAAACGCAAGTGGCGAAGTGGCGGAGCAAAGTAGTGAGTCGTTAGCATCTGAGCAGTATATTGCAGAAGACTTTGATTTTTACCCGGAAGGAGCATTTATTAAAGGAAATGATACACCACAGGCATTTTTTGCGCTTGTACCGCAACCAGAGAAAGACGTAACCGATGCTGATTTGGATACTTTTCTGATAAACGACAGCAATTATATTCTTTTCTACAACCTGGTTGCAAAAACAAAGCATACTGCTAAAGGGATTAGTACAGGCATTGTTGAACCCAACACAAAAATTGAACTTTTCACCATACTCAAACAAGAAGTTGGACAATCGCCGGACTATGTATTTCAACTCACTTTTTATGCTGAAGGAGAATACACCCCTGCCCCGCCAATAGAAAAGAAGATTATTATCAGTCCAATTAAACTGTTTAAAGAGAACACATTTAAAGATAACGATTTCTTTCATGAGAAATCACTCATTTTTGATCTTACCACGCCGGAAAAGCCAACAGTTGAAGAACAAACTGAGGCAAATGAGCAGCAAAAAAAGATCAAGGAGCTTGAGCAAATGCTTAATTCAAAAAAAATTAAAGACCTAAAAGAGGATAAAAAACAAGAGAGACCCCGCATCAAACCCAAAACAGAAGAAAAACGCGAAATAGACCTGCACATTAACGAATTGGTAGACAATACCATTGGCTTGAGCAATAACGAAATATTGGAAATACAGATGACCAAATTTCATGAGGAAATGGAACGCGCCATAAAAGATAACCTCAAACGAATTATTTTCATACATGGCATTGGAAATGGAACTTTAAAAAACGCTTTGCGTAAAAAATTATCACAGCAATATTCAAAATATCCATTTCACGATGCATCGTTCAAAGAATATGGCTTCGGTGCCACATTAGTAGTATTACGCAACTAAAAACCAGATAACTATGGGATTATTTGATTGGGAACCACGCTACAGTGTTCATATTGACAAATTTGATGAGCACCATAAAGTATTATTGGGACTTTTAAGAAAGCTGCATCAGAGCATGCTGGACGGACAAGGGAGTGCCGTTATCGGAGCTGTGCTCGATGAACTTAAAAGTTACACACAATACCATTTCAAGGCTGAAGAAGAGCAAATGGAGAAGCACGATTACCCGGGCACAGCCGAACATAAAGCTCAACATCAAGAATTAATTAATCAGCTTATTGAATTGGTGGATGGATACAAAAACAAAAACACGCAAATAACCACGGATACTTACCGGTTTTTAAACAAATGGCTGACAACCCATATCATGCAAACAGATAAAAAATACACGCCATTTTTTAAAAATAAGGGCTTTTAAAATTCGTGAAATAAAAATATACAGTTGGCCGTTCTATCGCTCTTTAGTAAACTGAAGTGAGGAAAGTCCGGGCAGCACAGGACACCACACTTCCTAACTGGAAGATCGCCGCGAGGTGATGATCATGCAGAAGAAAAAAACCGTCCCGATTCGTCGGGATAAGGGTGAGAAGGTGAGGTAAGAGCTCACCAGGATTGTAGGTGACTACAATCGCTGTGCATTCTGTGGGCTGTAAAACCATGTAAACCAACGCCTGAGGGTTGTCCGCCCGATGTTGGAGGGTAGGTTGCACGAGGTTGCCAGTGATGGTAACCCCAGATAAATGATAGAACATTTTGCCTGGCAAAATGACAGAACCCGGCTTACAGGCTGACTGTTAAAAAAAACGAGGGATTTTGCTTTCATCGCAAATCCCTCGTTTTTTTATTTGTCTTTTAGCTTTACACCCTATTTTTCACTTAATATCTTACTGGCCATTAAATAGCGCTCGTTAACTGTTTTCCAATTTACTATTTTCCAGTAATTCTTAATATAATCAGTACGTTTGTTTTGATATTTTAAATAATACGCATGTTCCCAAACGTCAATATTAAGAAGTGGAACTCCATTTGTCTTAGAATCAGACATTAATGGATTATTTTGGTTCGCGGTATGCGTTACGGCAAGCTTCCCGTCTAAGGTTATAACCAACCATGCCCAGCCACTTCCAAATTGTGAAGCAGCAGCATTTTCAAATTTAGTTTTAAATGCATCAAACGAACCAAATTCATTTTTTATCGCATCAGCTACGTCACCTTTAAATTCACTGCCGTCGGGTGTCATAAACGTCCAATAGAGCGCGTGATTGTAAAAGCCTCCACCATTGTTACGAATGCCATCGGGATATTTGCACATTTTGGTAAAAATTTCTAAAAGAGGCTTGTTTTGCACGCCTTCATCTTCGATCGCTTTATTGGTTTTTCTTGTATAACCCTTATGATGTTTAGAATGGTGGGTTTTCATGGTTTTCTCATCAATTACCGGTTCTAAAGCATTGTATTCATAGCTTAATTCTGGTAATTCGTAAGGATGTTTCCAGGCAAATTCAGGGAGTTGTTTGGCTATCTTCAATAATTCAGCAGAATTATCCTTTTTCTTTAATTGTTTCTCTGCCTTTTCGATGCCTTTTTCAGCCATATCTTCAGCCTTGTCTTTTACATTACATGCTGTTGTTAATGTTAAAATCGACAATAATACTATTAAAATTCTCATAATTAGTTCTTTTTAGTTTAACCTTAATACAAACAAAACCATGTTTTGTTTAATTCCTTCCTATTTGATTGTAAAACAAGTATAAGTACCTATTGAAATCAGCATTTTCAGAATTATATTTGTATAAAAAATCAACAGTTAAATTGATATATATCAATTATAAAAAAAAGAAGTTTTGCATAAGTACAATGGCTGCTAAACATTGGACAACGCAATTAGTTAATCTTAATAATTGAATTTTAAAACAAATAAAATATAAACTATGAAATGGAAAAACATTAAACTCAGCAACAAGTTTATTGTTGCATTTGGGCTTGTTTTGCTGCTGTTGGCCATAGTAGCATTTTGGGCCATAAACGGTATTGGCGGAATAGTTGGCAACGCCTCAGAAGTAATTGAAGGCAATGAGCTGCGCACAGAAATGAACGAAAAGTATGTTCAACATTTACAGTGGGCAGGCGATGTAGCCCAGCTTCTTACAGACGATCAAGTTAAGGAGCTACACGTTCAGACCGATGATCACCAATGCGAGTTTGGTCAATGGTATTATGGCGAAGGCCGCAAACATGCAGAAAAATTGGCGCCTGAATTGAAACCTCTTTTCGACAAATTTGAAGACCCGCATTCAGCCCTTCACGCATCAGCCGTTGAAATAAAAAATGTGTTTCAACAGGCAGATGAAGAACTCAGCGCTAAGTTACGCGAGGCCAAATCTGACCACCTAACCTGGGCACACGGCGTAAAAGATTATGTAGTAAATGCCGAACAGGTCAACCGCATAGACGTAATAAAAGACCACCGTTTATGTGAATTTGGGAAATGGTATTTTTCAGATGAAATGGAAAAATTCAAGCGTGAACATCCGGAGTTTGCCCGCATAGCCCGCGATGTGGAAAAACCCCACAAAGACCTGCACGAAAGCGTCCACACGCTGGAAAAATACTTTAGGGAAAACCAAATTGTGCAGGCCAAAAGTTATTACATGGGTTACACAAAGCCCCAAACATATAAGGTTTTAGATGTTATAGACCGCATGATAGAATGGAACGACGCCCGCTTAAAAGGAATGCGCCAGGCCAACCAAATTTATGTAAGTAAAACCGAAGTTCATCTCGATGAAATGGGCGAATTGTTCAATCAGGTAATTGATGAATCTGAAAATTATTTGATGACAGACAAAGTTATGCTCGATGAAGCTGCTCAAACACGTTCAGGTGTAATTCTTTTCAGCATACTAGCTTTAATTGCGGGTATTGTTCTTGCAACCATAATTGCGCTTGGAATTATTCGGCCAATTAACAAAGGCGTTGATTTTGCAAAACAAATTGCCAAAGGCAACCTGACAGTTGAAATTGATGTTGATCAGGAAGATGAAATTGGCCAGTTGGCGAAAGCGCTGCAAAACATGGTCGATAAATTGAAAGATATAGTAGATAATATCATGTCAGGAGCAGACAATATTGCATCGGCCAGCCAGCAAATGAGTTCCAGCTCGCAGGAAATGTCGCAGGGAGCCAGCGAACAAGCCTCATCTGCCGAGGAAGTATCATCCTCGATGGAAGAAATGGCATCGAACATTCAGCAGAATACCGATAATGCACAGGAAACTGAAAAAATCAGTATTAAAGCTTCTGATGATATTTCACAAGGGAACGAATCTGTTGGAAAAACAGTCACTTCCATGCGCAATATCGCCGACAAAATATCAATTGTAAGCGAAATAGCCCGTCAAACCAACATTTTGGCGCTAAATGCTGCTGTTGAAGCAGCCCGGGCCGGAGAACACGGAAAAGGTTTTGCCGTGGTGGCCGAAGAAGTAAGAAAACTGGCGGCACGCAGCCAGGAAGCAGCCAAAGAAATTGAAGAAACCAGTCGCAGTAGTGTCGACATAGCTGAAAAATCGGGCAAAATGCTTGAAATTATTGTTCCTGATATTCAAAAAACAGCCAAACTGGTACAGGAAATTGCAGCGGCCAACAATGAAATGTCGGGCGGAGCCGGACAAGTGAACAACGCCATACAGCAACTTAACCAGGTTACACAGCAAAATGCAGCCGCTTCAGAAGAACTGGCAACCAGCAGCGAAGAACTCTCAAGCCAGGCTGATGAACTGAAAAACCTTGTGGCTTATTTCAATACAGGAAGTAATTTGAGTGATATACAAAAAAAGAAAGGTGCTTTTAAAAAGAAAAACACGGTGAACACGCCAAAGAAAACGGAAACACAACATCAACCTCAATCCCAGTCAGGTGTAAATTTAAAGATGGATGATGATCAGGACTTCCAAAACTTTTAAGTAGTCTTTGCAAGAAAAACAAGGCGTTTTCTTGTAGCCACTAAGTAGACCCTGTCTATAAAGTGAAGTGTTTAGTTCAGAATGTTCGAGATCAAAGCCTGTCCC
>CAYPSX010000156.1:0-9864 GCA_964413185.1 uncultured Bacteroidales bacterium | reverse complement strand
ATTTTAAATTTGAGCAACAACGCAGATATCGGACATTATGGACAAACACTAATTATTTATTTGACGTTAAAACAAAAGAATGTATTTTAGCCTCCCTAAAACAACTCATTTACCCAATGAATAAATTAAAAACAGCTCTGCTGGTTATCTTCCTTGCAATTCTTGGATTTGGAGCAGCTTTCACCTTCCATCGTTATAAAAACAAAAAAGAACAATACGAGAAAGAGATGCAACAGTATGAAAAGTTGTACAAAGCTTTTCAGCGTGATTCAGCCAAATACGTTGCACATATTTCGGCACCGGAAAATGGCATTTCTTTCCGGGCATCATCGTCGGGCTCTGCCTACCAAAGTGCTTCGCAAGGAATAGAGGCGCATCTGAAAGGTCTTTCGTGGCGGGGTTTTTACATTGATCGTCAGCAACCGGTGACGAAAAACATGATTGATAATTTTGATGCGCATTTTGTAAACACAATCGACAAAATTGAATTTGATCCGGATTTCGCTGACAATGGATTTCCCGACATCATTTTCGACATAAAAAGCGCACCTGCTTTCTATCGGCCGCCAGTGCTGTCAAAATACCTTGGCGAAACGGGCCGGCGCGAACCAAAACCTTACAAAAGCTACGAGCTCAATAGCTGCGGACGAAAAAAAGCCGTAATGAACCTGTGGCTGGTTACTTTTGATATGACGTTCCGCATTGAACCCAATTTCAATCATTCCAAAAACAACGAAAAAATATTCGAAGGAAATCATCCCATAACCCGGTTTAACGATTCCAAAATTCGCCGAATGCGCGAATACAATGATATGCGCTACGATCGTATGGCAGTTTTTCTCGAGTTTAAACCGAAAAACTTTTTCTATATCAGCGGGCAAAATAACGCAAAGGAAAGCTTACTCTCGCCTTTAAATCCTTCGCCAAAAATTGGCATTGGCGCCGTAGAATGCATTTTGGTAGAAAAAGTGGGCGAACAAGGCGAAAACAATAAAGCTGTGCGCCTTGGTGTGGAAATTGAAAAAGGAAAATCACTACCGTTGTACCCAAACCTCAACGAACTAAAAAAGCAATACGCTTACAACAATTACAAACCAGCTAAAACGCCCGGTGAGAATAAACCTGTAAAAAACATGGTCAGCAAATACGAAAACATTGTTGATGTTTGCGCAGATCAAGTTACCATAGCCGACACTTCGTTTTTTAACCAGCCAAAATACTCGGCCATCGACATTAAAAACCTGGGTTCATGGAAACAGGAAAAAAGTTGGATTTTGGGAAAAACCGAGTATAAAGCCGATTATTTCCATGTCAAATTCCTTGTGCACTTATATGTTTTGGGAGAATGGATCGTAAAAGACGAAAATATTATGCAATTTGAAGCCCGTCCGCCGGCAGCGTATACAAAAGCAGGGTTATTTGATTATTTATTGCCTGATTTCAACCTGGGCATAACAGGTAAAATAGTTGGTTTTATTTTACTGCCCGTTATTTTGCTTCTGGCGCTATCGTTTGTCTTTCCTACGGTAAGAAAGCTGATAGATAGAATTTTAAAAAAGATTTAGCAAACGTGCGATTCCTGCCGGAATCGATTCCGTTTACATTGCAAATTCTACCATAATTGCGCACCTCACTTCGACTTCGCTTAGTGCCCACGGTGCTTTCCGAAACAAAAAAGGCCGTTAGGCCTGAAATTATGGTAGAAAAAATCTTCATTCTGTCCCAACCTGCTGCTGTGCCATTTCGGTAACCGTTGCTTTCAGCAATCGGCCGTTCAGATAGTAAGCTTGTTGCAGTAAATTTCCTTTGTCGTCGAACCATAGCCAGGTTCCGTTTCGTTTGCCGTTAACGAAGCTTCCGGTCAGTTCCAAAGCTCCTTCTTCCGTGTAATAAAACCACCGCCCCGATTTCTCTCCCTGTAAATAATTCCCCAATTGTTTTAAGATACCATTATAATGGTATACTTTCCACTCACCGTGAAACACATTATCCAGGTAACTTCCGTGTGAAAACACAGCTCCATTACTTAAATAGGCTACCCACGTACCTTTGCGCAAATCGTTTTTGAATGTGCCTGTTTCTGCCAGTTTGCCGTCGGGGTAAAACATTTGTGCCCGGCCATGCCGCTGCCCTTTGGAATATGAAACAATTTTCCGTAAGCTGCCATCGTCGTAAAAACTCTTCAACGTTCCAGAAAGCTTCCCGTTTTCATAAAAAGCCGTTCGCTGCAACCAACCATCTTCATGGTACACATATAATGAGTCTGCATACCCGGTAGAATCACGGGAACCTTTATAATTAATACCTCCATCTTCAAAAAAGGACAGATATTTTCCCTGCGGTTGTCCCTGGATATATTGCTGTATCTCTTTCAAATTTCCGTTGGGATAAAAAAGCGTATCAACTCCGTGTTTTTCTCCTTTATTATAATGAGAAACAGCCGCAAGCGAGCCAGACTGGTTAAATTGAACCTCCCGGCCACTTTTTTTATCATTCACATAGTTTCCTTTTTGGTAAACTTGTCCTGTTGGGTAATATACCTGGAATGGTCCGCTTTTTTCTCCCTTTGAATAAATATAGGTTCTTTTTAAACGCCCCGAGGGATAAAAAACCATCCAACGGCCATCCATTTCATTATTTTGATAGAACCCGGTTTGATACAACTGTGCAGAATCTTTATAAAACCGGTAAAAGCCGTGCTTTATGGTGTCGCCATTTTTTATTTTCGCTTCAAATCGTTCATATCCGTTAGCCTTGTTAACCGTTATAACGCTTTGGCCATAGGACAACAAAACGAAAAAAGTAAACAGGAACAGTATGCAAAGTTTTATTTGAATCATGGAACATCGATCACCATTTGCGTTCCTTCCAGGTTAGCAATATTACCGTAATCTAATACAGCAGCCAGGGCATACGTACCTTTGGGCAGTTTTTTAGGCATTTTAAGTATAATCTTTTGCGTATTTTTCGGATACGCATCAAACTGAACCGGTGGGAATTGATGTTCTTTAGCGGTTTGCATGTTCGAGGCAATAAGGAAAACCTTACAATGAACAATAATATCGCTCAGGTTAGTAACAATGGCTGAGAACCAGCGTTCAGTAGAATCATTTGATTCAATCTCACGCAACTGATCGATTTTGGCTTTTATTGTCTTATTTGATTTTGCAGTTTGGTAAACCTGTACAGCTATCCTGGGGCTTACAGTTACACCAGCTGCTAATTCTTCGCCAGCTTCAAAAGTTGTTTTTTCCTTGGCTGTTCTTACAAAAATCACCCCCCATCGTGAGCCATCATCGTCAGCAGGGGGTTGTATAGATATACTAATCTGACGCTGTGCATTTGGCTCCAGGTCGAAAAAAGAAGGACTTATACTGATCCAGTTAGCTATCGAATTTTTTGTTGAATTAGCTGGCCGATAAGCTTTCTCTCCTGTTGTAGATATCTCAAAATCAGAAACACTCAAAATGTAAGAAGTTTTTTCAGAACTATGATTTTTCACTGTAACATTTTTCGCTTGAGACTCCCCGGGATCTGCATTAAAATAGAGCTGGACAGGAGCCACTTCAAAATCTTGCGCAACAATTATCAGGGCAAAAAATAAAAAAAGATTGGTAAAGAGTAACTTAAATTTCATATTTTTGTTTAATTTGTGTTATATTTATTGATTATACGTTTGATGAGCTATTTTGATTGCAAATTATACAAAATTTTTCTAATTACCATCATTTTTTGGTGCAATGGTTCATTATTTGGCCAACAAATACAAGAATTAGCGAATGATGATCATAAAAACATCAATAAATTCATTGAAATTGCAGAAACAGCTATCGCACAGGGAACACCCGAGGTAGCGGCCACCAATTATAATAGAATTGCTTTTATTTACTGGAAACACAATTATTATCGTGATGCGATTGATTACTTCCTTAAATCAGCATCAATTTATCAACAAATTGAAGACCTTAAAAATCTGAAAAATATCTATACCAATGTTGGTGTTTTGTATACCGATTTACAGGAGATCGAACTATCAGAAGAATACTTCCGCAAAAGCGTTGAACTTGCCCGAAACATTGGCAAGAAAGAAGAAATTGCCAGTGGGCTGGTTGACTTAGCCTATATACTCTCCGCTATGAGTAAATTCGATGAATCGAATGAAAAACTGAAAGAGGCTGAAAAACTGGCCGAACAAATTGGCAATGATCAGTTACTCCTGAATGTTTTTGGTTTATATACAGAAAACTTCAGGAACATGAACCAATTTAGCAAAGCCAAAGGATATCAGGACAAATACGATCGAATACAACAATTTGCGCAAACACAAACCATGCGACAGGAATTCGAAGAAGAAAAAGTACAAAGCATGACAGCGGTTAAGCAAAGCCAACTTGAAAAAAAGGCCAAAGAACTTGAGATTAAGCTACAGCAGGTTCAGCTTGAATCGACCAAGGATTCACTAAAATTTGCGGAAAAGCTTAGTAAGCAGCGGGAAGCGCAAATAGACCTGCTCAAAAAAGACAGTGCCATTCGCGCATTGCAGATACAGCAACAGCAAGCGAAGCAGCGTGAATCGGAAGCGTTAATCAAACAACAAAAAACCCAACAACAGAACCAAAAAATCATCATTTATGGTACTGTTGTCGTTCTGATATTAGCTCTGCTTTCCGCCATTTCACTGCTTTTCCGGTTTCGCGACAAGAAAAAAGCCAATATTGTGCTCGAAGATCGCAACCGCGAAATTGAAGAAAAAAGCGATGAGCTATCGGCTGCGCTCACAAAAATCCAAAAGCAGAACAAACAAATCACCAAGAGTATCAATTATGCACAAAGCATACAAAAAGCGATGTTGCCTGAAGAAGGGGAAATCAATAAATACCTGCCCGATTCTTTCATCTTTTTCAAGCCGCGCGATATTGTAAGTGGAGATTTCTACTGGTTCCGTAAAGCACAAAAGAAATTCGACATACAGAAAATATTTAA
The DNA here is from genome assembly GCA_964413185.1 of uncultured Bacteroidales bacterium. Classification (GTDB taxonomy): domain Bacteria; phylum Bacteroidota; class Bacteroidia; order Bacteroidales; family Salinivirgaceae; genus Salinivirga. Next base: position 4,881 of record CAYPSX010000156.1, on the reverse strand, counting down.
TATTGCACGAAAAGAAGAATTCAGCCCGCTTAAAAAAGATGACTATTTCCTTATCTCAGCAGTAGATTGTACCGGACACGGTGTTCCCGGAGCATTTATGTCCATGATCGGTTACAATTTGCTCGATGATATTACAGACAAAGGCGTTAGCCGCCCCGACCTCATTTTGGAGCAACTCCACAAAGGCGTGCAGGTTGCGCTTAAACAAGAAGTAACCGACAACAAAGACGGGATGGATTTGGCTATGTGCCAGATAGACATTGCCAACAAAAAACTCCGATATGCAGGAGCAAAAAACCCCCTTGTATACATCAAAGACAACGAAATTGCGCAACTGCAAGCCGATAAAATTCCCATAGGAGGTACCTTGGTCAAGGACCCGAAATTCACAACACAAGAAATTGATATAGATAAGCCTACCTATTGCTATATTTTTTCAGATGGATTTGTCGATCAATTTGGCGGCCCCAAAGGAAGGAAGTACATGGCGAAAAAATTCCGCAAATTATTGCTCGAAATACACACCCGCCCCATGGAAGAACAGCGTGAAATACTGGAACTTACCATTGAAACCTGGATGGGCGATAAATACCCGCAAATAGACGATATGTTAGTGATGGGATTCTTAGTTACACCGGACCTGCTGGATCAGGCAAAATAACAATATTCGAATAAAGATATATATCTTTACATCCCCGTGAAATAAACATTCGTCAAAAAATGCTAACAAAAGTGTCAATGAAACGTTAAAGATTGTGAAAAACCTTAATTTATTTGTTATATTGTGCACTTAAACAGAATACAACCTAAAGCTAGAATTATGAAAAAACTAAACTTATTATTCATCGGTCTATTCCTGGCCACAGCAACAATTGCGCAACCCGTTGTGGATAACGCCATTATACCGGTTGCCGTTAACCTGAACTCAATTTTACGACTCAATGTAACTTCGGGTGGTAATATTGAATTTACTGTAAATACAATTGATCAGTATGAAAATGGAATTGCCACAGGAGCGCGTTACTATACTGATTTCACCGTAGCCTCATCAGTGGATTTTGACGTAAATCTATATGCAGAAGATGTTACGCTTATTGGCACAGATGATGTAAATAACACAATGCCTCTTGACAATATTGGTTATGATGTGGTTGGTACAGGCGGTGGTGTTGCTGGAACGAACTGGGACTTACCTGCAGCAGTAGGACCTTTGACAAATGGCGCTACACCTATCGTTGAAAGTATTGCTAATAATGGTGCGGGAGATATTACCCAAAATGCTTTCCAAATACAGTGGGAAATGGGTACAAGTGGGACAGGAATGAATGGTCAAAATTTATTGCAGCAGTCACTTGCACCAGACAGGTACTCGACAAATGTATTCTTAGTACTTACATCACAATAGAACGGACAATAAAGTAATGCAGTTGATATCAACTGCATTACTCATTTTTTTGTAAAAAAAATATTGGATTTGAAAATATCTTTAATTTTCATCATTATCCTTACAACATTATTATTGGCTGAAGGTCAAAATAATGTAACTGTAGACTTAAGAGTATTGACAGGAAATCATGTGGAATTTCACTTCAACAGTTTAGATGATTTTGATAGTGGTAAAACTCTTGAGAATTATACAATGCTTGAAGTAGATTATAGTGATACCGTATCAGGAGGTGTTCCAAATCCATCGGGTCCCGGATGGGAGCTTAATGTAAAGTCAATGAGTGCGAGCATAGAATCAACAGATTCAGGAGAAACCCTGCCGTTGAATACGGTTGAAATGCGCGTATCTTATGATGGAGGCCCGGAAACTAAATACACCCTTTCAGCCATAGATCAGGAAATCGTAACAGATTTGAGCAATATTGTAACAAATAAAACCGTAACAATTAGTTACGACATAGGAAAAACAAATTCAATAGATATTGTTTCAAACGAACGATTTATAGTTGAGCTGTTTTTTACATTGAAGACAAAAGATTAAAGTGTGTTAACAAAAAAGCTCATATTGGTTTTTTTTTGCATTTTGCCTGGATTTCTTTTTGGGCAATTTTCATTTTTAGATGATCCATATAGCGAAATAAAAGTAGAGTTTTTGCGAAAAAAAATCGAGAGTGAGCCCGAAAAATCATTTTTTAATGTTTTAAAAATCGTCAATCCGACTGACAAAAGACTTCAATTCAACACTACCTTATCTGTACCCAAAGGATGGGGTTTAATGAGTGATGAAAGAAAGACAATAACATTAAATCCAAATGACTCAATTCTAATCCCCATAAGGGCAAGTATTGCAAGAGACGCAAAAGGAGACATTGGTTATGCAGTAGTTGCCGCACTAACCGATAACCGGGGCAAGTCTTTTAAGAACCAATACAGCTTTGTTAATGTACCAAAGAAAAACCTTGTCTCACTCAGGCCGGACAGCCGAACTTATTATTTTAATAATGCCACGAATAAAACTGAAATAAACTTCAATTGCATCAACAAAGGAAATGTCGACGAGGTCGTATATCTGGAATTTGACTATGACAGAGGAATAAAGGTTGACAAAGGGGTCAATCAAAAATACAAAACCGAATTTCTCCTAGCTCCAAACAATGACACTTCCTTAGGTTTTGAAGTTGCATTTTTAGATAATAAAACGTCTGGTTCACGAAAAAACTATCGAGTGCACCTTAAGGCCTTTACAAGGGATACAATCATTGAAAATGCGATTTGGATAAAAAAAATCAATCAGGATTACGTGAACTATATTCCTGACAGGAACAGGTTGTTAATAATGGAACTATCTGCACTCAATATTTTCTCTGAGTACGACCCGATTTATAACGGGAGAATCCGTGGAAGCTTTCTCACAAAAAATGCAGGAAGCATATTTTATCGGTTTCAAACAATGGGGAAACAATTTCCCGATGACCCTTATAAATATTCCAGATGGCGAGTTAGATATAACTACAAAAACCTACAATTACAAATTGGAGATGTTAGCGAAAGTATAGACCAGTCGCTATATGGCAGAGGAGCATCCGCCAAAGTCCTCGTTAAAAAACAAGAAATGACCCTGACGGCAACACAAAATATGTTTAGCAAAAGTACACGATATGGGGCATTATTTAAAATAAAACCTTTTAGAGAATCATTCTTTGAGACCGGTGGAATTTATAGCCAAAATCCAGAATTTAATTCAGAAAGTCGCCTGGGTGTTTTTGGTGTTTTTATACCTTTTATTGATAGAGTCAGAATTTACATTAGAGGTGGAATGAGTGAATTAAAATTGAAAGATTATGATAACATAAAACATACAGGATTCGGAACGCAAGCACAACTCTCATATAAAGATAAAAAATTATACTTTAGAAGTAGTTTACAGTGGGGCGACAGGTATTACCAGGGATATTTTGGAGGTAATTTAAAGATTTATACCCAGGGTAACTATACTTTTACAGACCGATTGCTATTAACACTTAATACCAATATATTCAACAATGACCCACCCGTGTTCGAAGGCCCAGATTTAGCCCCTTCTCTCTATTTTAATTCTTTTTATACGCTTGCCCATTTAAATTACCATTTAGGCAGTAGATTTACTATCTATGGAGGTCCCAGGCAGGAAATAAAAACTTCAAACAGCTTTTTCAATTTTGATCGGACCGAAGAAGTCAGTGTACCCACAACCTATTTAACGGGAGGTGTTAGAATAAGGAGTCAGGAATCACCGTTAACAGCTAATTTAAAATTTGCTGCCGGCTATTCATTCGTAACTGTTAATCCTTATGCCCTCTTATCGGATACGCTAACCCGAAAAAGTCAGCACAATTACCCCAGTTTTGAATTAGGCGTAATTCTCCGGAGTAAGTTCTGGAGTATTTATGCAAGCTATTTTGATGGCCCTAATACTTTAAATCAACACTTTGAAAACATTTACTATGGTTTGGATAATAAAGTTGTTCGACTGCTCCCTCAACTTGATTATTTCATTTATAAAGATTATATAAAACTCTCAAACAGATCAACATTTAGTTTTGATTTAGCTTCAAAAACAAGCAGATATAACATTAGCACCATAATATCCGCTTATCCGGCAAGAGGCTGGAAACTTCAACTTCTAAATACCATTGGATATCAATCTTCCTACGATGCCGTAGTAGAAGAAAAATATACCTTTAGTAATACCTACTTTGAATTTCGTGTAGAGAAAAAATTTGGGTTCAACCAACCAAGGGTTAAATACTATGATTTAAAAATTGTATTCTTTAAAGACTTAAACGGTGACGGGCAAAAAGGAAAAGATGAACCAGGCATCGAAAATGTACTGGCCAAAATTGACGTTGACCATGCTGGAATAAACGATTCTTTAAACCAGATTACATCTTCGGGAGAGGGAGGTTTTTATGCTGTTGAATTATTGTCAGACATTAAAGGTATAATAAATTATGACAATATTCCGGGCGGATTTTATTCTGTCAAATATGTGTCGTTAGGCAAAAATAAAGGCAACTTCAGTAGCGACAAAACTTCTGAACAATTCGTTATGGATGAAGACAAAACCATTTTTATTCCTTATTCAGAAAATAATAAAATATTTGGTTCTGTTATACTCAACAGATCGAAATTATCAAACATTGGAAACATTTCTCCGGCCAACATTAAAATAACTGCAACAGACAGCAAAAACAATATTTATAGCACATTAACCGACAATAACGGTGATTTTGTTTTATACGTTCCTAATGTGGATAAATACAAAATTCACATGAACAACATTTACTACGAACATTTTAACCTGGTTCAAAACGACTTTACAGTAGAGCTTAACGGTTACAAGCAATTCGAAATCAACTTTATATTGAACGAGAAGCGCCGGCGGATTAATTTCAG
>CAYPSX010000155.1:0-9912 GCA_964413185.1 uncultured Bacteroidales bacterium | reverse complement strand
CAAATTCAATGTATGATTTACCTTTTTCTGATATGAATTTTTCCATGGGTAATAACTTGTTTTTTTGACAAAGGCAAAAATAAAAAAAGCTGCCAGAAATCCGGCAGCTTTTGAGTTTTTTTGTAATCCATTTTACTCCAACGAACCCACAACTTTTTCTACTTCCTGTAGAATTTCTGTTGATTTTATCAATGCTTGCATGTTGGTGTGATCGTCGTAGAGCGGGCGGTCGATTTCGAGGAAATCTACGTGTTTACGGACTGTTTCCCATGCTTTCGTTACACCTTTTCCAAAACTGTACTCCTCTTTGCGAAAATCGAGTGCCTGTGCAGCGGCCATAATTTCGATGCCCAACACGCCGTAAGCATTGTCGAGAATCTGGAAGTTTTTAATGGCGGTGTTCATTCCCATGGAAACGAAATCTTCCTGATCGGCAGCGGCAGGAATACTTTGAATTGATGCCGGAGTGGATAAAATTCGCTGTTCAACAATTTGCATGTCGGCAGTGTACTGACTGAGCATCAGACCGGAGAACATACCTGCGCCTTTAGTAAGAAATGCCGGTAACCCTACATTCAGAGCCGGGTGGTTGAGGCGGTTCATTCGGCGCTCCGACATTACACTCACCATGGTTATGCACGAGCCAACCATATCCATTGGCACGGCTACGGGTGTTCCCTGGAAGTTGGCTCCCGAAAGCTGGAGTTTTTCATCGGGGAAGAAAATCGGGTTGTCGCCCACGCCGTTCAGTTCAATCTCGACTTGTGAACGGGCATAAGCCAAAGCATCGTGTGCTGCGCCGATAACTTGTGGTGTAGACCGCATGGAATAGGCATCCTGAACTTTACATTTTACTTTTCCTTCTTTCAAATCGCCGCCCGCAACCAGTTTATTAATGGCGTTTGCGCTGCGCACAGCACCTTTGAATCCGCGGACTTCGTGCAGTTTGGAAGTATACGGTTTCATATTGGCTTTAAGCGCTTCGAGTGACATGGCTGCGCCAATTTCCGCCTGTTTGAGCCAGTTGTTGGCATCGTAAAGCAAAATGGCGCTCATGGCCGTAAGTACGTTGGAACCATTGATAGTTGCCAGTCCGTCGCGGGCCTGCAAACCGGGAACTTTAATGCCGGCTTTTTCCATGGCTTCATTTCCGGGCAGCAATTCACCTTTGAAATAAGCTTTTCCTTCGCCCATCATCAATAAAGCAATTTGCGACATGGGAGCTAAATCGCCGCTGGCGCCAACCGAACCTTTTTGACAAACAAATGGCGTAACGCCTTTATTGAGCATCTCGACCAGGGTTTGTGTAATTTCGATACGACACCCCGAGTGGCCGTTAGCATGCACATTGATGCGGCCAAGCATGGCTCCGCGCACATATTCCAACGGTGCAGGATCGCCAATTCCGGCGGCATGATTGTAAATCAGATATTTTTGAAAATCTTTGACCTGATCGTCGTCCAAAACAACCTCAGAAAATTCGCCGATTCCGGTATTTACACCGTACATAATTTCTTTGGCCTGAATTTTCTCTTCGAGCATAGCGCGGCATTTGTTAATCCGGTTGATGGCTTCAGGATGCAGTTCAACTTTTTGATTGTTGCGGGCGACCTCGACTATATTTTCAATGGTGAGCCCTTTTCCAGTAATTGTTAGTGTCATTATGTTTAGTTTTTAAATTTTTGCAAACGATTGCAAATTACAAATTTTGGAAGAAAAGAACGGTGCGAAAGAGGTTTATTTAAAAATTTGGCCAATTCAAAATCATTTCGTTATTTTGCGAAATGTAAAAATTAAAAATTCGGTTATGGACTCCAAAATTGAGCTTTCAGAAGAAATAATAGAGATGGCCAGAATAACTAAAGCAATGGGGCATCCTGTTCGGTTATTTATTTTGCAAAAGTTAACTCAAATGAATGCCTGTTGCTATAGTGGTGATCTCGTTGATGAGCTACCCGTAGGGCGTTCGACCCTGTCGCAACACCTGAAAGAATTAAAATATGCCGGCCTCATACAGGGCGAGATAGAAAAACCCTACATAAAATATTGCCTCAATCGCGAAAACTGGGAAAAAGCAAAAGATTTGTTCGGTCAATTATTCAATGATAATCAGGAGTTATGAAAAATGAAAATGTAAAAAAAGCCACAAAAAAAGGCATTGGATTTTTCGAAAAGTACCTGACTATATGGGTAGCACTTGGCATTGTGGTTGGTGTTGCACTGGGGCATTTTGCCGGCAGCAGCATTGAATTTGTGAGCGAACTGGAAATTGCCAAAGTTAATATTCCGGTTGCCATACTTATTTGGCTCATGATCTATCCCATGATGCTACAGGTTGACTTTTCGAGCATCAAAAAAATCGGGAAAAAACCACGCGGGGTTGTTTGGACTATCATTATAAATTGGCTTATAAAACCTTTTACCATGGCATTTTTTGCCTGGATATTTTTCTCCAAATTATATGCCGCATGGATCGATCCGGCATTAGCAGACGAGTATATTGCAGGCGCTATTATTTTGGGAGCCGCACCCTGCACGGCCATGGTTTTTGTTTGGTCTTATCTTTCAGATGGCGACCCGAACTACACACTGGTGCAGGTTTCTGTGAACGATTTGATTATTCTCGTGGCATTCGTGCCCATTGTAGGCTTATTGCTTGGCATTACCGATATTAGCATTCCTTACAACACACTATTAACCAGTATTTTTGTATTTGTAGTGATTCCATTGGTGGCCGGCGTAATTACCCAGCGAATACTTATGCGCAGAAAAGGTGAAAAGTGGTTCATGCAAAAGTTTTTACCCAGGCTCAAACCCGTTAGCATCATTGCACTTTTAACCACGCTGGTATTTTTGTTTGCCTTTCAGGGACAAAACATTGTTAACAACCCGCTGATTATTGTATTGGCAGCCGTACCGTTGATCATTCAAACCTACTTTATATTTTTCTTGGCCTGGTATGGGGGCAAAATGCTTAACCTTAGTTACCGGGTTTGTGCTCCGTCGGCCATGATAGGAGCCAGCAACTTTTTCGAATTGGCCGTGGCCGTAGCCATAGCGCTATTCGGGTTGCAATCGCCCGCGGCGTTGGTAACCGTTGTTGGTGTTTTGGTCGAAGTACCCGTGATGCTCTCTTTAGTTGCCTTTGCCAACAAACGAAGGTTTTGATTTCAAGAGTGGCAGCACCTTAAAATTCTTAAAAAAAGAAAGTAAAACGTGATAAAAAGTTTGGTAAATAAAATTGTATTTCGCTATTTTGCGAAATACAAAAACAGAAACAAATAAAAATGATGACTATGGACATTAAAATTCTAGGGCCGGGATGCCCAAAATGCAAAACACTTGAAAAACTTACACAGCAAGCCATTGCCAATGCAGACATTGAAGCAAAAGTTTCAAAAGAAGAGGATATTATGAAAATAATGGAATACGGCGTAATGACCACGCCGGGACTCGTTATCAATGGAAAAGTAGTTTTTTCGGGTCGGGTTCCGAGCGAAAAAGAATTGAAGGAAATTATTAATAATCACCAATAAAAAAATCCAACTATGAAAGCAATTACATTTCTAACCCTGGCACTACTGATGCTCAACTTTGGAACCGCCTGTTCGAGCAACGCAAGCAATGCATCTGAAACAAAAACAGCAGCATTGAAGGCAGATAATGTAGAAGTATACTATTTTCATAACGCAAGAAGATGTACTACCTGTAAAGCCGTTGAAGCTGAATCAAAAAATGCGGTCAAAGAGCTTTATGGCGATAAAATATCATTTGCTGCTTACAACCTTGAAGAAGCTAAAGGCGAGCAAAAAGCAAAAAAACTAGGCGTTTCAGGTCAAACCTTACTTATTGTAAGTGGTGATACCAAAATCAATATCACCAACGAAGGGTTCATGTACGCCCGAAATAATCCTGAAAAGTTAAAACAGATTATTAAGAGTAAAATTGACCCGTTGATTAATTAATGTGCTAATTGATTGAATGATATCTTGATTATTCGATTTAGTGATGTTTTTTTAATAAATGATCAACGATCATCAAATCAACACAACAATAAATTAAGATTTTAGAATATGGAAGAGTTTCTGCAAAGCATAATGAGCGATAGCTCGTTGCCAATCGTTACAGCGTTTGTTCTCGGGTTAATGACCGCCATTAGTCCGTGTCCGCTTGCCACGAATATTACTGCCATCGGATTTATCAGTAAAGATGTGGAAGATAAACGGCGCGTTTTTATCAGCGGACTGATTTACACCTTAGGAAGAGCAATTACCTATACTGTATTAGCTTTGATAATTTTCATTGGCGCCGATCAGTTTGAAATATCCGGGTGGTTTCAAAAGTACGGTGAAAAATTCCTTGGGCCGCTCCTGATTATTATCGGGGTATTTATGCTCGATCTGATTAAAATTAATTTTCCCGGACTGGGCAACTTAACAAAGAAATTCCAGGAAAAAAGCAAGCACACCTATTGGGATGTCCTTGTTTTGGGAATATTGTTTGCCCTGGCATTTTGCCCATACAGCGGCGTGCTCTATTTTGGAATGTTAATTCCCATAACCGTTGGAAGCGCTTCCGGACTTTACCTGCCGATAGTTTTTGCCATTGCCACCGGCATTCCGGTCATTATTTTTGCATGGCTGATTGCCTATACCGTTTCAGGTGTCGGGAAAGTATACAACAGTCTCAAAACTTTTGAAATCTGGTTCAGGCGAGTTATTTCAATACTCTTTATTGTAGTGGGCGTGTATTATGTGGTGATTATTTATTTTTAGTGAATAAGTTGATTGAGTAATTGAGTGAAGTTTCGCAGGTAGATAAATAATACATATTCAATCCTTTGATTGATGTGATAAAGTCGAAACACACGCAGCGCTTCTCGAAATGCCTGTATTGAGCGTAGCCGAAATAAACCAAGGCCGTTAGGCCTGATATTATGGTAGATAAAATTTTAGAAATGGAAATGTCGCCGCGATGGAATGTTAAATAAGAAGTAGTGAGGTATTTATCGGCGACAATGTAGGAGAAAAACATAGAGTCGATAGAGTCGATAATTATATGGATTAAAATTAGTGATTTATTAGATACGAAACGTGAATTATTGAGGAAGTAAGTTTCAATAAGTAACTCAGTCAACTTAATTCACTAAATCAACCTAAACAACATAAAAACGAAAAAAATGGAAAGGAAAAAAGAATTAAAAATACTGGCGTGGATAATAGTCATTTTTGTTTTTGCCTATTTTTTGCCGGTAGAAAGCAACCGTTTTCAAGAGGCTGTTTTGGCCATGTTCGATTTGGCCAGGTGGTATGCACAGGAACATGTTATTTTGTGTCTGTTGCCGGCCTTTTTCATAGCCGGGGTGATAGCCGTATTTGTGAGTCAGGGCGCCGTGTTGAAATACTTTGGAGCCCGGGCAAAAAAATGGGTGGCCTATACGGTAGCATCTGTTTCAGGAACTATTTTGGCTGTATGTAGTTGTACCATTTTACCGCTGTTTTCAAGTATTCACAAGCGTGGCGCTGGTTTAGGCCCGGCCATCGCGTTTTTGTACTCAGGCCCGGCCATCAATATTCTGGCTATTATTCTAACAGCGCGAATTCTGGGATTTGAAATGGGTGTCGCCCGTATCATCGGAGCCGTTATATTTGCTGTAGTGATAGGTTCTGTAATGTCTATCATCTACAGAAAAGAAGAGAAAGCCAAAAGAGAAGAACAATTAAGTTTTCCTGAAACAGAAGAAAAACGCCCCATGTGGCAAACGGCGTTTCATTTCTTTACGCTTGTACTCATTTTGGTTTTTGCCAACTGGGGCCAACCAGGCGAAGGGGTAGACAGTGGCGCATGGTACTGGATTTGGTCGAATAAATGGTACATCACATCATTCTTTGGACTCTTATTAATTTATTCGCTGATTGCTATTCTTAAAATTAAATGGCAATATGTGGCGCTTGCTGCTATTGCTACGGCCGTTTCGGCTTTTATAAGCAGTTCGCCGCTTGTACCAATGGTTGTTGCCATTGCCGGGCTGAGCATCATTACATTAACCGATAAAAAAGATCCGGACAATAAAGAGTGGACAATATCTTCGTGGGATTTTACCAAGCAGATTATGCCTTTGCTGGCCATTGGTGTTTTAATTGCCGGTTTCTTACTGGGTTCAACACACGACGATACTGCCATGGCAGGAATAATTCCCAATGAATGGGTCGCCAACCTGGTGGGCGGAAATTCAGTGTTTTCCAACTTTTTTGCTTCAATTGTGGGTGCATTCATGTATTTTGCCACACTGACCGAAGTGCCTATTTTGCAAGGACTTATCGGAGCCGGCATGGGAAAAGGCCCCGCATTGGCGCTGTTATTGGCCGGCCCCTCGCTATCACTGCCTAATATGCTTGTGATTCGCGGCGTTATTGGCACACAGAAAACACTGGTTTATGTGCTATTGGTTGTAATTATGGCAACGATATCGGGCCTAATATACGGTGGGCTGTTTTAAAATTGTAGAACCATGAAAATTATAAATTATGTTAGATATAAAAATTCTCGGATCAGGCTGCCCAAATTGCATAAAGCTTGAAAAGGCATGCCAGAAGGTGGTGGAAGAACAGAATCTTGAAGCCAACATCGAAAAAGTAACCGATATGAATAAGTTCGCTGATTATGGTGTAATGATGACCCCCGGATTGGTGGTCAACGGTAAAGTATTGTCGCAAGGCAAGATACCCGTAAAAAACACCCTTGAAAACTGGTTAAAATCGGTCGCTGAATAGACTTTCAAAACAAGGATTATCGTAAATCCTGCAAACAAATAAAAGTAAATTCTGCGCCTTTATTGGTTGTTTTTTTGAGCATCAGCCAGAGGCGCAGGATTTACTTTAAGGAATAAAATCCTGGAATAGAAGGCACATTTACTCAAAACGATAAAAAATGCAATTAATGTTGGGATTCCCGTTCAAAAATAATTCCTTGATGTTCTTAAAAGAAATGATTTTGGAATTTGGGGTTGTTTTCAACGAGAAAATGTGCATTACAAAATACGCTGCATCTACAGCTTTTTGAGGACTTTCTTGAATTTGTCGCTGACTTCGACAGCAATGGTATTTAACTCCTCATTTCCAAGCATTTTCATCAGCTTTTCCGGGTTAACGGCAACTACCTCTGTTTTGTTGTTATCTAATTGTTTAATTATCAGTTTACAAGGTAAAAACACGCCGATATTTTCTTCCTGCTGAATGGTTGCGTAGGCATATTTAGCATTGCAAGCACCTAAAATGCGGTATGGCTGTACATCAGCATCTTCAATTTTACTATTGAGGGTTTCTGCCATATCAATTTCAGTAACAACACTAAAGCCTTCCTCCTTTAGTGCAGTCTTGACTTTGGTGGTTATTTCTTCAAAATCGCCTTCAACCGTTTTGCTGAAATAATATTTTTCACTTGTATTGTGTTGTTTCTGGCTACTCTCGCATGATGAAAATCCGATCAGTAGCAACGCCATAATCGTAAAAATTCCTGTTCGTTTCATAATAATTATCCTTTTAAGTGTAACTCTATATATAACAGTACATTTCTGCAATTGTTGAGACTTCTGAACAATCAAGAATGGTTCTGAATAGTATCCTTAATTTCTGTTGAAAGTGCCCGGACTGCGGATTTAAAACATATCGGTTCCTTTCCAGGCCGGAAGAACCTCAGTATCCTGAAAAACATCTTCTTGATCAAGAGTGATAATATATCCCTTTTCAGCACCCGTATCATTTTGTGCATCTATTATTCCTTTCAATTCACGTTCCAGATTATCTGAAGTCAATTCCCAACAAACCTGAACGGCATATTTTATTTTATTCCCCGCTTTCACGATAAAGTCACACTCCGATTCATCAGATTTCCAATAATACAACTCATATTGTTTTTGCCTCAGGCTTAAAAAGATTGCGTTTTCCAGCAACCGACCCCAATCATCCTGAAAAGACAAGCTGTTTGCCCTGGCTAGTCCGGTGTCAATACTATAAACCTTTTTGGGTCGTACCTGCTGCTTTTTAGGAGACCATGAGAATTGCGGCAAAAACTCAACCAAATAACTTTCTTCCAAATAATCGCAATAATCAATAGTTGTTCTGACTGATTTTATCTCTAAATGAGATGATATTTTGTTATAACTAAATATCTTACCAACATTACTATAAAGAAAAACCGCAAGTCGTAAAAGTAAACCTTCATTTCTGATATTTCTTCTCACAGCAACATCCCTTATGACAATGTTGTTTAGCAATGTATGGAGGTAATCATCCGATTTTTCAATGTTGTATTCCGGGAACCCTCCCCGATAAAGGTATTCTTTAAAATTCCCGGCATTTTTTTCTACTTTAATAAAATCCACATACTCCTCAAAATTAAACGGAAACAGTTCATATTGCCGATATCTTCCGGTAAGTCTGCTTCCTAATTCTTTACTTAAAAGACTGGAATTAGATCCCGTAATTACAATTTTAATGTTTCTATCGTGAAAAAAACGAGCAAGTTTTTCCCAGGAAATAAGATTCTGCAGTTCATCCAAAAGTAAACAACTAACCTGATTTTCTTCAACTAATTCAGCAAGCTTTTCTAAGTCATCAATTTGAAAACCTTCAAGCCTGGGATCTTCAAAATTTATGAAAAAGCAATTCTCGTTTGAAAAATTATGTTTCATTAGCGTACTTTTCCCGCATCTTCTTATCCCGGAAATTACAGTAATACGATTACCTGACTCAGAAATTTTTAAATGTCTTCTGATAATTTGTTCAGAATTGAATAAAGAATTGTTTTCTTTAATTATCCGACTCAATTGTGATTTAAGTATCATAATCAATTTTTTACAAATATAATGTATTTGTATTGCAAATACAAACTATTTTGTATTAGCAATACAAACTATTTTGTGGTAATTTTTTTGATTTAACGCTAACCCTGAGATAGGATTCATTTTGATAAATAGATTATATCTGTTTTCAATTGTATTGGAAATTTAATGCATAAAGCCTAAATTTAAGGTGTGTAATGAATTAAGTTATTTGATAAATTTTTCTCAATTTTTTAAATTTAACAATTTATAAAATATCTTTCGGCAGTTTATTCTGTTACACACCCGTAACAAGGCGTAAACATCAAAAATTTATAACCTTTTAAAACAATTTGCTCATGAAATTACTACAATCAAAAAATGGCGAATGGCACTGGTTTACAGGCGGTATCATTGTTTCGGTACTGGCTATGGCCACCTATGTTGTTTTCCAGGCTTTAAGCTACAAAAGTTATCCGTTTGGGATAACCGCAAGTTTTGGGAGTGTAGCTGCATGGTTTCAATATCCTTTTGCTGCCTTGGCCGACAACCCGGTTATTCAGAAGTATTCAAGCAGCCCGTCTAAAATTATTTCCATTACCATGTTGTTTAGTGTTGCTCTCGGAGGTTTTGCAGCGGCAAAACTCAACAAAAATTACGATCCGGAAGTTATTCCGGCTGTATGGAAAAAATACCACGGCCCAAGTGTGTGGAAAAGATTTACCGTAGTATTGGCGGGTGGCTTTCTCCTGGGACTGGGAGCTGTATTGGCCAGCGGCTGCACTACAGGCAACATTCTACAGGGATGGGCTCATCTTTCGCTGGGAAGCATCGTTGCAGGAATTTCTTTCTTTATCACGGGAATAATTATAGCTAGCATTCTTTATCCAAAAACAGGAGGACGTAAATCATGATACTAAAAATAATTATCGGGCTTATTGTAGGCTTTGTGTTCGGATACACATTACAACGAACCGGAATAACGAAATACCCCCGCGTAATGGGCATGCTACTGTTAAAAGATTTTAAAATTCTGAAGTTCATGCTTACTGCTGTAACCTTCTCAATGATTGGCTTTTACGCGATCGATA
>CAYPSX010000154.1:0-10023 GCA_964413185.1 uncultured Bacteroidales bacterium | reverse complement strand
AAAATGAATCCGTAATACCTTTCAGTTTAAGGTAAAGTAGAACTATAATCAGAATAAACAGAAGGCTGTTTATCCATTGTCGAATTTTTTTTATATGGTTATATCTCATAACTTTTTTAAATTATTAATGAGTTGAATAAATTCATTTTTTCTCATAGCATAGGGCAAATTGTAGTTGTACAAAAGCCTGATAAGCTGGCGGTCAATTTCGGAATATTTTGTAATATCTGTCCAGCCTTGATAAAACATACTTTTAGGGTACTTCCACGAATCTTGCATTAAACCTAAAACCTGGGTTAATTCTTCACGTATTAAATGTTTTCTTCGAATTATTGTCTGCTGCTGATCTATTAGAATATAAGCTTTAGGAAAAAATGCAAGCCTGACTGCGTAAGCATACCCGGCATTCCCAGGAACGTAACGAGGAAAAGAGTGAAATGTTGATATTCGATCAAAATACATGTTCAAGTTCCCACCTGTTTCAACCAATTTTATTTCAATCGGATCAATCAGTTGATTCAGTTCCTGTATTACACGTAATACTTCTAAGCTGTCATCCTTTGTATAATTCCTGTTTAATTGAACTTCAACATCAGATCTCCAAAATAATAATGTTGGATTATTTTTTTTTCGAAACTCTGAACCAAAAGCTATTTCCGCGAAATATTCAAGTTCTTCAATTTTAAAAACATTTTTTATATTACCCAAGGGCTCATTCTTACAGCTAATCGGGAGAATTAAAAGAATGATTAGGATGAGATTTCTCATAACGGTTCATTTTGGCTGTTTTTAATGGTGCAATGATAAACGTTTTATGTTGAATTACCTTTTACAAATGGTAAAATGTTCTTTCAGCTCTTAGGCTAATAGCACAATATTAACCTGAGTAGTTGGTAATAGTTTAGAATTATTATAAATTGCAAATTCAAATAAACATATTTTAGAAAAAAACCTTTGTAATTTACATGCAGCGAAAAAAACGAAATAACATCTTCAGACGAATGTTTAACCTTTATTACGAAGGGTTCAGAAATATGCCCAAATATGGGGTGCAGCTATGGATTCTTATTTTAATTAAGTTGTTTATTATGTTTGCCATATTAAAAATCTTCTTTTTCCCCGATGTTTTGGAAACCCGATTTGACAGTGATGAGGAAAAAGGTAAGTTTGTTATAGAACAATTAACCAAACCTAAGCAATAAGTTATGATTGAAAATGTAGACTTGTCTTTGGTAGATTGGTCGCGGGCGCAGTTCGCGTTAACAGCCATGTACCACTGGATGTTTGTCCCGCTCACGCTGGGGCTGGCATTTATCATGGCCATAATGGAGACCATCTATGTAAAAACCGGAAATCCGGAATGGAAAAAAATCACCAAATTCTGGATGACGCTATTCGGTATTAATTTCGCAATTGGTGTAGCCACCGGGCTAATTTTAGAATTTGAGTTCGGCACAAACTGGTCGAATTACAGTTGGTTTGTGGGCGATATTTTTGGTGCTCCACTGGCCATTGAAGGTATAATGGCGTTTTTTCTCGAATCGACTTTTATTGCTGTAATGTTCTTTGGATGGGATAAAATCAGCAAAAAAGCCCACCTGATTTCCACCTGGCTGGTGGCATTCGGAGCAAGCCTCTCGGCACTCTGGATTTTGGTAGCCAATGGCTGGATGCAGTTTCCTACCGGAATGGAATTCAACCCCGAAACAGCTCGCAACGAGATGGATAACTTTTGGGAAGTGTTTTTATCGCCGGTAGCCATCAATAAATTTTTACACACGGTTTCTTCGGGGTATGTGCTGGCTGCCATCTTCGTACTTGGCGTCAGCTCGTGGTTCCTGATTCGGAAACGTCATCAGATTATGGCCAAAAGAAGCATTATTGTGGCTTCGGTTTTTGGGCTGATTACCAGTCTCTTTCTGGTAATGACCGGTGATGGCAGTGCATACGAGGTTTCGCAAAAACAACCCATGAAACTGGCTGCCATGGAGGGCTTGTACGAAGGACAGGAAGGCGCGGGTTTGATTGTCGCAGGTGCACTTACGCCCGGAAAAGAGTACAACGACAACAAAGATGCCTACCTTTTCAAAATAGAAATACCCAAACTCCTTTCGTTATTGGGCTACCGCGATGCCAATGCCTTTGTGCCGGGCGTAAAAGACCTGGTAGATGGCTACGACCATACCAGCAAAGACGGTAAAGTTTACAAAGACCTGTCTGCCGAAGAAAAAATAAAGCGCGGCAAGATTGCCATCAATGCGCTGGCTTCGTTTCGCAGAGCGCAGGAGGCTGATGACGATGAAGCAGCGAAAAAACACCGGCTTACCCTGGAAGAAAATTTCCAGTATTTTGGGTACGGTTACCTGAATGACCCGTCGAGTATAATTCCCAATGTGCCGCTTACTTTTTATAGTTTCCACATAATGGTTGCTTTGGGGTTTCTGTTCATTGCTTTGTTTGCTTTGGCTCTGTTTTTCATTAGCAAAGGCACACTGGAAAAACACAAATGGTTTTTGTGGATTAGTTTGTTCAGCATTCCGCTGGCTTACATTGCTTCGCAGGCCGGGTGGATTGTTGCCGAAGCGGGACGTCAGCCCTGGGTAATTCAGGATTTACTGCCAACCGTAGCTGCCGTATCGCAAATTGATGCAAGTTCGGTGCAAATTACCTTCTGGTTATTTGCCACCATATTTACAGCTCTGCTTATTGCTGAAATAAAAATACTTATTCACCAAATAAAATTAGGTCCCAAAGACCAGAAAGGAGAGAAATAGCCATGTTTGAATCTTATGAATTTTTGCAACACTATTGGTGGTTCATTATTTCCCTGTTGGGTGCGTTATTGGTTTTCCTGCTTTTTGTGCAGGGCGGACAAACACTGATTTATACACTGGGAAAAAATGAAACCGAACGAACCATGCTGGTCAATACACTTGGTCGCAAATGGGAATTTACCTTTACAACGCTTGTAACATTTGGTGGAGCCTTTTTTGCATCGTTCCCACTTTTCTACTCAACAAGTTTTGGCGGAGCCTACTGGGTTTGGATGGCTATTTTGTTTGCTTTTATTATTCAAGCCATATCGTATGAATACAGATCGAAACCAAAAAATTTTCTGGGAAAACGCACCTTCGAAACCTTTTTATTCATTAATGGTGCATTGGGCACGTTTCTGCTGGGTACTGCAGTAGCCACATTTTTTACCGGATCGGAGTTTGATGTATCGAAAATCAATATTACAAATATTATTGGGGACACATCGCCTGTTATAAGCCGCTGGACAGGCCCTGCACATGGACTTGAAGCTGTGCTTGATTTGCATAATGTTGCTTTGGGACTTGCTGTTTTCTTTCTGGCCAGAGTGCTCGGTTTATTATATTTCCAAAATACCATTGAACACGAAAAAATCATCTCACGAATAAAAAAACAATTATGGATAAGCGGGGTGCCGTTTGTGGCATTGTTCCTCACCTTCGTAATTTGGCTGTTCATTCGCGATGGATTTGCCGTAAATCCCGACAGTGGAGAAGTATTCATGGAAGCCCATAAGTATTTCACAAACCTAATTGAAATGCCGCTGGTAGCCATCATATTTGTCGTTGGTGTGCTTTTGGTATTGTTAGGAATTGCCGGCGGAATTTTCAAAAAAGATTGCGACAAAGCCATTTGGCCGGCTGGTTTAGGAACAGTACTCACTGTATTATCGCTGTTTCTGATTGCAGGATACAACAATACGGCGTTTTACCCGGCAATGGATTTAAAAAGTTCGCTAACGATTTTCAATAGCTCATCGAGCCCGTATACATTAAAAGTAATGAGTTATGTATCGTTGCTTGTTCCGTTTGTGTTCGCCTATATCGTTTATGCCTGGCGCGCGGTTAACAACAAAAAAATTAATGAAGAAGAGATGGAATCTGATTCCCATGTATATTGACACTTAATTTTCTAAAACCGCAGGTTTTAGAAAATTGTAGTGGAAAATATCCCGATAGCGCAGCGTATCGGGATTGTTCAAAGCTTAACGAAGTTCTTTTATTCCGATAGCGCAGCGTATCGGGATTGTTCAAAGCTTAACGAATCTCAATGAAAGGAAAATATAATAACCTAAACAGAAAAAGAAAACTATGATCACACAAATATTATGGCTTTTATCGTGGCCCGTACTCATTGCAGTCAGCTATTTTGCTGTAGTGTGGGCATTGAAGAAGTTTGAAAGTAAACTTACTGAGGAGTAAAAAATATCGGAAAAGAGGGCGTCCAAAAAGGCAATTTTTCCGTTATTACGAGGAGAGATTCAGCCTGTTTCGATGAAATCAGAAATGAAGCAATCTGCTGATTATCAAGTCTAAAGGATTAGCTTCGCTGAGCTTGCACTTCGTGCTGCGGTTTCTTCATTTCGTTCGGAATGACGTTTTTAAATCTTTTTGGACACCCTCTTTTTTTAATTTCAGAACTCCGGACAGATTATAAAATAATAAGCTCTGTTTTTTTAATAAAGTTAGTCGTTTTTCTATTTTCCAAACCTTTATGGGCAATTAGCATAAAACCTGTTATTTCCCCAGATTATTTTGAAACGGGTTTTTAGTCTCCTGCCATAAAACTACTTCCTCCAAATTTATATTTATTGTACTACCGTTTATGTTTTCAAAAACCATCTTTACAAATCCATATTTTGAATTATAATACGAATAAAGGACTGTTTTCCCTAAGCTACTTTCAGCAGTTGCTTCAATTTTTGTACACAAAACATTTCCAAATTTCATATTTAATTCAACATCTCGTTCAACAACTTTATATTTTATTACATTAAGTATTTCTTTATCCCATACTCTCCAGCGCTCATCGCTCCAATGACTGCCAATTCTAAGGCTCCATGACCATTCATTCCCAAGTTCAACAGGGAACTTAATATAAGGGAATGGATTTAACTCAAGTATTTTAAACAAATGAATTCTTGGTGGATGCATCCAAATGTTTTTTTCATTCTCAACTAATCCGGTTGTTGAGGTTGATGGAATTGAATTTTTATATGAAAAAAGTTCATAGCGAATAACCGTCTGATCATACCATGATTGATATTTTTTAAATGGCCCAAAATTAGGGAGAACAATCATTTTGATAAACTTAATTACCTTTGGATTAATCTCATTTTGAAAACACCACTCTCCGTTTTCTATTTGTAAGTATTTTTCATCGCCATCTTTATTAATAAACTTGAAGTTGTAAATGAATTCATACCCTGCTTTATATGTTTTATTATCAGACGTGTACCTGTTTGGACTCAGGGTATCTTCTGGAATTTCAATAATTAATCCGTTATCTTGTTTATACTTTTTAGTATTTTGACTTAAACCGGCAAAGGCTGATGTCAGTATAACAAAAACTAAAAAAGCTTTGAGTTTCTTCATCCGTTTATAATTTTGGTGTTAATACCTCGGTTCATGCTTTAAACACCTCCTCAAACAGATTCACCAACTTATTTTCGGCTGTGCCGGCAATTTTAATTATTTCTTCCAGGGTTACAGGTTGCAAATTATCGGGGTCGCATTCGTCGGTTAAAACGCTGATGGCGGAGCAGGGGAGCCCGATGTGGTTGGCCACAATTACTTCGGGTACGGTGCTCATGCCCACGGCATCGGAGCCAATTTTTCTCAGGAACCGATATTCTGCGCGGGTTTCGAGCGTTGGCCCGGGCATGGCTGTGTACACGCCTTCGTGCAAGGTAATTCCGGTTTCTGTAGCTGCTTTACGGAATGTTTCGTTCATTTCGTTATCATACGGTTCGCTCATGTCGGGAAAACGCTCGCCCCACGTGTCTTCGTTTGGCCCAATGAGAGGGTTGTCCATCAGTAAGTTGATGTGATCGTTGATCAGCATGAGTGAGCCTTTTTTGAACTGTAAGTTTACGGCACCGGCTGCATTGGAAATGTAGAGTTTTTCTATGCCCAAAGTGTGCATCACACGTACCGGAAATGTAACCTGTTGGAGCGAATACCCTTCGTAGTAATGAAAGCGTCCCTGCATGGCTACAATGCGCCGGCCAAACAGTTCGCCAAATAATAAACGACCGGCGTGCGATTCTACAGTGGAAACCGGGAAATGGGGTATTTCTTGATACCCAATGCTGTAATGCACATCAATTTTTTCGGCCAGTTGGCTTAATCCTGTTCCAAGTATAATGCCGTATCTCGGGGCAAAATTTTTGATCTTTTCATTGATAAATGAGATAGCTTCTTGAATATTTTCAGGTTTGAATACGTGTTGCATATTAACCAAAGTTTTTGTTAAATTTACACATAAGGTAAAAACATAATGATCAAAAATATTAATAAAATGTGAAACAGCCAGAATGATGATATTAATAATGATTTTATTCTCACATTTGTGCTAACGGAAAGATTTTCTAAAATCAAATTTATAAGTATATGAAACGACTGATTACTGCATGTTTGTTGCTTTTTTTGATACTCACAGCAGGTGGGTTGAAAGCACAGAATGAAAAGTTCAAGGCCTTATTTATGTATAATTTCACGAAGTACATAGAATGGCCTGGTTCAAAAAACACCGGAGATTTTGTGATTGGTATTCTGGGGAACTCACCCATAAAAAAAGAGCTGGAAGTGATTGCCACAAAGAAGAAAGTTGGCGGACAGCCAATTAATGTGAAGATTTATAACAGTGTAAATGAAATTGGCAATTGTCATATTTTATTTATTCCGCCCGGCAAAAGCTCATCATTAAATGCCGTTAAAAAACAGGTGAGCGGACAGGGCGTCCTTGTTATAACAGATAAACCCGGGCTTGCGCGCAAAGGAGCCGGGCTAAACTATGTTTTAAAAGGCGGCCATCAGGATTTTGAGATCAACAAATCAGTTATGGCAGAGCAAAATTTTAAGGTGAATTCGGCATTGTATTCACTGGGAACTGTAGTTAACTAAAAAGTGTTGGTAAATTTTAAAATTTAGGAAAATGAAGAAATTTATATATATCATCATACTTATAATGGCCGTATCTATTACGGTACAGGCACAGGAAGAAGAAAAAAAGACGTATGACTTTGAGAACATGACCCGTAAAGAGATCATGGAAATAAGCTATGACGAAATGCTTGAAATGTCGTTTGAAGACCTCAAGCTTATGGCTGAAACCCTTGGGGTTTCTACCGAGGAGTTGCTTAACCTTGCTTTGAACCGGGAGGTTAGTTCAGCCTCGAAAAAAGGTGAAAGTGTATTTGAGTCGCCGCTTTCGACAACGGTAATTACCAAAGAGGAGATTCAAGTCACCGGAGTTTCCACTTATGAGGAGCTTTTTCGGCTTGTGCCGGGAATGATTGTACGTGAAGAGTCTAATGGCAACTTCGATATACATATTCGTGGAAACGACAACCTGCCACCGGGCAACTTTTCGCATTTTTCCGAAAATATGATGACACTCGTTATGGTAGACGGACGTATTGTTTACAATTACATCAACGGTGGAACAATCTGGGAAGCTATTCCAGTGGCTTTGTCTGATATTGAGCGTATCGAAATAATCCGGGGCGCATCAAGTGCTCTTTATGGCCCCAATGCGGTTTCCGGCGTAATCAATATCATTACCCGTAACCCAAACAAAGATGGGGCTCATTTGCATGGAGACATTAAAGCAGGAAATTATAACTCCTATATCGGAAGCTTTAGTTTTCTGAATAAAGTGAATGATAAATTTGGGATAAAGTTATCCGGGGCTTATGATTTTCGCGACCGCTCCCAAGACGATTTTTATCAGTACCTTACCGATTCTTATGTTTCTGCAGATTCAATGACAAGCATGTTTTACAATAAACTGGCAGCAAGTTCGCCGGAGCCGCTGCTCGCAAAGAAAGCACAAAATGCCAACGCCGGTTTATTTTATACACCCAACGCTGATGTATACATGTCGCTCAATAGCGGTTATCAGTCATCCGAATCGCAAAGTATGTTTTTCGAAAATCTGGCTACACCATTTGGTATCCGTACTTCAGAAACTACTTACCTGGACTATAAAGCATCGGCTTATGGTTTACATGCGCAAATAAACTATTTGTTCGGACATCAGAATTTGCACAGGAAAATGATTAAACCGGTTATAGAGTACGATATGGGTTTTTTGAATGCCAATGTGGAGTACGATCTTGAACTGAATAATCTGGGCTCCGGACAACTCACAATAAGACCGGGCGTAAACTATCAGAGAGCAACTTATGATGATGAAAAATACGTACGGAAAATTGATACAGTTGGCGAGCTTGATAAAGGTTTGTTAAACGGCGAGAAAATGTTGGAAACCATGTCGGCCGGATTGCGAATTGACTATAAACCATTCAGTAAACTTCGATTTATCGCGGCTTTACGTGCCGACAAATATTCAATCCCCGAAGACCTGTATTTTTCATGGCAATTTGTGGGCGCTTACAATATTAGCAGTAAGCATTTGATACGGACGAATTATTCGCGGGCCAACCGCGGTTCATTCATTGGAAATGCTTATGCCAATTTCCAAAATCCATTGCAGGAGAATGCATATAACCCCGGAAACAACTCCTATACAACATATTACCAATACTATATGGGAACCGATGAGTTAGATAAAAATACAAAATTACTCACACAGGATTTAATAGAAGTTGGTTACCGTGGCATGTTTTCAGATATGTTTCAACTCGATTTGGAAGGCTTTTTTACAAAAACAGAAAATTTTGATGTATTGTTGCCAAGAACCATACAACCCAGTAGTATTACAATTGGGGGCGTTACTTACATAGAGGTAAATGACAAATGGTACTATCAAAATACAGATTTACAGAGCCGGCAATTTGGGTTTACCGGAACAATAAATCTCCAGCCAATGGATAACTTGTTGGTTAAGATATTTGGAACTTATCAGCATACACAGCTGAAAAATGTATTGAAAGATATTTCTGAAATGTATGCCAGCCCAATCAATGTAACCAGGTACGAAAACCTGCCCGATTCAGCATTTGCCGATAAAGAAAACACCTGGACGCCCAATTTTTACGGCGGATTTATGGTTAATTATGCACCTGTAAATAAGGTGAATATTAATATATCTTCTTATTATATGGGCAAACAAACATATTCCAGGTATTTTTATCAGGCTTCAGTGAACACACATACCACAAAGGAAACGTCTATAGACCCCAATATTATTTTAAATGCGAATGTTTCTTACAAGGTATCATCGAATGCATCTATTTACCTGAGTGCTCATAATTTGCTCGATCATAATCAAACCGAAATCCCGTACAATGATAAAATACGGGGTCTGTACATGTTTGGCATCAACTTTAGTTTTTAAAACTATTGTGAATAAAAATAACAAGCTAATAATGCAATTTTAGTTTTTCAAAACAGGGGTAAAGCCCAACTAAACTATTAGTTGGGTTTACTCCTAATTTGGTTTAATAAAATGTAAACTTTGCTTTATCGTTGCTCTAATCAAATTTTTTAACTCATTTGTGATGAATAACACTAACCTGTAGAATTATGAAAAAGTTATCACCTTACCTTTTGTTGTTGTTTGTGGTCATTTCTTCATTGAGCATAAAAGCGCAAAATGAAAAGTTCAAATCACTCTTTATGTATAATTTCACAAAGTACATTGAATGGCCGGCCAGTAAGCATTCGGGCGATTTTGTTATTGGTATTTTGGGGAACACACCAATGAAAAAAGAACTTGAAACAATAGCGTCCAAAAAGCAAGTGGGCAGCCAGCCAATTAATGTGAAAGTTTTCAATAGCATAACCGACATTGGTTCGTGCCATATTTTGTATATGCCACCAGAAAAAAGTTCATCTTTAAGTTCTGTGCTAAAAAAGGTTAATGGTAAAGGAGTTTTGGTTATTACAGATAAGCCAGGGCTTGCACGAAAGGGAGCCGGAATTAATTATGTTCTCAAAGGAGGTCATCAGGATTTTGAAATCAACAAATCTGCCATGACCACCCAAAACCTGAAAATAAATTCAGCATTGTTTTCGTTGGGCA
>CAYPSX010000153.1:0-10052 GCA_964413185.1 uncultured Bacteroidales bacterium | reverse complement strand
ATAAGTTGGGCAATTTTGGAACTTTTTCCGGCTCCAATCATCAAACTATTCAATAATGAAAGCGAAGAACTACTGGAATTTGGCATAAAAGGAATCCGTATTTTTTCATTCATGCTGCCTGTAGTTGGCTTCCAGATTATTGTGGGGAATTATTTTCAATCGGTCGGCAAGGCAAAAATTGCAGCTTTTATAAGCCTTCTCCGACAAGTCATTGTATTGGCTCCATTGCTGTTCATTTTACCCAGGTTTTATGGTTTAGAAGGCATTTGGCTGGCTTCGCCTGTATCTGACGTTATTGCCGCATTGGTGTCGGGAACACTTATGATCAGGGAATGGCGTAAGAATCTTTCTCCCCGGAAAAATTCAGTTCTGAAATAACCTTTTTTACTGAACAATAACCTATGTTTGCTGAATAATTTTTTTGCAATAGTTTTTTGTGCGTAATTTCGGGTACAATCATTAAAACCATACAACTATGAATGTATTAAAATTTTTGTTCCCGGCTTTACTTTTTCTTTCTTATGTTGGAACCTCACAGAACTACAAAATTGTAGACACCAACCAGGAGAAATGCTACAACGCCACCATTGAAATTACTGTGCCGGCATCAGGCGAGGCATTTTACGGACAAGATGCACAGTACAACGGACACCAACCTTCGTATACCGATAATGGCGATGGTACAATTACCGATAACGTAACAGGTTTGATGTGGGTGCAAACTTCAGATATGGATGGCGATGGCGATATTGATTACGATGATAAAATGTCGTACGAAGAAGCTATGACCGCAGTTGATACTTTCAGCCTCGGCGGATACAACGATTGGCGGGTTCCTAACATCAAGGAGGCCTATTCATTGATCATGTTTAGTGGTCTTGACGTGAGTGGATACGAAGGTTCAGTAGATGGCTTAACCCCCTTTATCAACACAGAATATTTTGATTTTGGTTATGGCGATGTTGATGCCGGTGAGCGAATTATTGATGCTCAATTTGCTACCTCTACCCTGTATGTGAGCACTACCATGGGTGGCGCAGAAACTATGTTCGGGACAAATTTAGCCGATGGCCGCATAAAAGGTTATCCAACTGAAGCTATGCCCGGACAAACCGAAGGCAAACAGTTTTATGTAATGTTTGTTCGTGGGAACACAAATTACGGCATAAACGACTTCCAGAACAATGGCGATGGTACTATAACCGATAATGCCACAGGTCTAATGTGGTCAAAAACAGACAATGGAGAAGCTATTTTATGGGAAGATGCCTTAAATTATGCTGAAAATGCTACACTTTCCGGTTACGATGACTGGCGATTGCCCAACACCAAAGAACTACAAAGCATAGTCGACTACACAAGATCACCGGCAACTACCAATTCTGCTGCTATTGATCCTGCATTTGAATGCAGCGAAATAACGGATGAAGGTGCCTCGACCAATTATCCGTTTTATTGGAGCAGCACTACACATGCGAACTATACAAATGAGTCAGGTTCTGCCGCAGCTTATGTTGCATTTGGCGAAGCGCTTGGTTGGATGGAAGATCCACAAACTAGTGATTATACATTGATGGATGTTCATGGCGCCGGCGCTCAGCGCAGCGATCCGAAAACCGGTAATCCCGAGGATTATCCATACGGCCACGGCCCCCAGGGCGATGTAATACGTATTTACAATTATGTTAGACTAGTTAGGAACACTGATGGAACAGGTTTGGATGAAAAAACGAAAAAACACGGAAACATAAACATTTATCCCAACCCGGCTAAAAACCACATTACGGTTAACAGCCTAAATGTGAATGACAAGGTCATCAATATATTTGATATCACTGGAAAAAAGGTAGAAAAAACGATAATCACTTCAGATTCTCATAAAATTAATATTAGTTCACTACCAAAAGGCGTTTACATTCTTCAATGTGGAACAAGCACCGGCCGTTTTATTAAGCAGTAAGCCGAACGCATTAAATTAATGAACAACACACAAAAATACTGGCTCATCAGTACATTAATTCATTCTTTTTTATGGATTGTTGTGCTGATTGTGCCTGTTTTTCTTTCATCGTATAACGGATTTATCGATTGGCAACGCGTAATAATGGAATGGCTGCGCATGTGGCCATTTATGGTCATTTTCGCGTTGAACCACTGGTTGTTTTTCAGGCTGTTAACTCAAAAAAGGTTCAAGGCCTATTTCATTTTAGTAATATCCTCAATACTTGTTGTAAGCCTGTTAAATCAGGGTATGCCTTTATTGCACGATGCAATTTTAGAAAGTTTTTATAACCATAATTTATCCGGAACAGTCGAATTACATTTCAATACACAGCTTTTTTTAAACAATTCTTTTGTCTGCCTTATGGTTGTAGGCCTAAACAATGCCATTCGTATGGGTTTGCAATGGGCAAAAGAGCGTAAACAAATGGAACAACTTGAAAAAGAAAACCTTAAAAACCAGTTAGACTCTTTACGCAACCAGATAAGTCCGCACTTTTTTATGAATACGCTCAATAATATCCATGCATTGATAGACTACGATAAAGGTATTGCAAAAAATGCCGTGGTAAAACTTTCAAAGCTCATGCGTGTGCTACTTTACGAAACACCGGCCAATGCATTTACGCTACAAAAAGAGATCAGTTTTTTGAATGACTACATTGAACTTATGCATATCAGGATTAGCAAAAATGTAGATGTGAAATTTGATTACCCTGCTGACTTACCGGATATTAAATTGCCTCCTTTACTGTTTATCAGCTTTGTGGAAAATGCATTTAAACATGGAATTCGCGCTACCGGAAAATCATTTATCCATATATCTTTTACCATAAAAAATGAAACTTTACAATTCAAAATAACGAACAGTAAAGCAAAAACGACTCATAAAGATAAAAAACAAGGCAGTATAGGGCTTGAAAATGCCCAAAAAAGATTTGATTTGCTATACAATAAATCATATCAATTCAATATTAAAGATAATTCGGAAACATTTGAAGTAACCATTTCTATTCCAACCAATGAAACTTAACTGCATTGCCATAGATGATGAACCGTACGCGCTGAAGCAAATCAGCTCATACGTTGAGCGCACACCATTTCTGAATCTTGTCGAAGCCTGTTCCAATGCATTTGAAGCCATTGAGAGTTTGAATAAATCCACAGTTGATTTGGCTTTTGTGGATATCAACATGCCGGAGATGAGCGGAATGGAGCTGGTAAAAGCCCATTCTGAACTGAATTTTATTTTCACTACCGCTTATAGTGAATATGCAGTTGAAAGCTATAAAGTAGAAGCGATAGATTATTTACTAAAACCCATCACGTATGAAGATTTCCTGCGGGCTGCCAACCGCGCCAAAAAACTAATCGGTATGGAAAAATCCGACAAAATGGAAGCGAAAGACGATCATTTTTTTGTAAAATCAGACGGGCAAACAGTTCGTATTAATTTTTGCGATATTGAATACATTGAGAGCCAAAGCGAATATGTAAAAATTGTGCTCCATGATGGGAAATTCATCGTAAGTTTTATGCGCCTGAAAAATTTGGAAAACACATTACCGGTACAAAATTTCATGCGCGTTCACCGAAGTTACATCGTAAATTTAGACAAAATCATCAGTATTTCCCGCAACCGCATCATTTTCAACAATGAAACCTACATTACTGTGGGGGAACAATATAAAGATAAATTCAGGGAGTTTGTCAATAAAAGGTTTCTTGGATGACATTTCCCTTGGTTGTTGGCCGGTACTTGAAAAAAAGACTATAACCAAACATCATTAAAAAAAGGAGAACGCTACAGCACTCTCCTCTTTGTTTTTTCGGTCTGGTCAAATTAGTTGCAAACAGAATAAAGTTTTGCTTTTTCCATTAATTTTTTTGTGAATTTTGTAAGGTCTGCCCTCAAAGCAGTTTCTGTTGATTTTGCCATTTTTGTACAATGGTTATTGATGTACTCGTCCATTGCAGGATCGCAACCATCAGGATCGTTTTCTGTAGCCTGGTCTGCATCGCAATAATAATTTTCGCCACCTTGAGATACATAGTAACAGTCTCCGCCATCATATGGGCAGCAAAAAGTTGGAATCTCACATTCTTCGGGTACACCCTCGAACATATCACACACATCAGGTTCCTCTTCTTCTTCGCAACCTATTGTGAATACAAACAAAAGGCTAAGCAGCACTAGTGGTAGTAAATAAATTTTTTTCTTCATAATTTTAGGTTTTGGTTAAATATTGCGTTTAATAAAATTAATTCTTGTGTTACTAAATATGACCAATTTATTTTTGTTTTACAAGGTGTTTTTCTACTGTTTTTCGAAAAAATGAATATTCGCGGTATCCGGGGTAAATAATATTTTCAATTACAAATGATGGTGTGCCTTTTAGTCCCAATTTTGAGAACTCTTTAAAATTTTCGTACAAGTATTCCTGTGCTGCTGTGCCATCTATACATTCACCTACAAAAGGATCCCGCATTGTAAAGTCATCAATCATTTGTTGAAAATCTTCGCGAAAAATTACTTT
Organism: uncultured Bacteroidales bacterium; assembly: GCA_964413185.1. GTDB lineage: Bacteria > Bacteroidota > Bacteroidia > Bacteroidales > Salinivirgaceae > Salinivirga. The sequence continues at coordinate 5,514 of CAYPSX010000153.1, read as the reverse complement.
CGGATCGTGTAGCATCAATTTATGCATATATTCAAAATTGCCGTATTTGTTTACACAAACAGCAGCTTTCAAAGCGCGTTTCATTTTTAGATTGCGCGTGTTCGATGTGAGCCGCATAACCAGTTTTACGCTGTTTTTATCGATAAAGTTTTCTTTGAGTTTTGGAAAAACAACTTCAAAAAACCGTCGGCAATATGTGCAACTGTAGCTGGAATACATATATATTGCCAAATCTGCACTATCATTACCAAATACGATATCAAGTTTTTTGGGTGCTAATTGCGTGGCAACCTTTGGCTCTGTCGGTTCTTTTGTAAAATACTCGTAAGCTTTGTAAGCTATCAATACGATTAAAACCACCGAAATAGCGAGTGCAATTATAATATGTCGTTTTCTATTTGTCTGTTTCATCTTCGTCTTTAATCCTGTATTTTTCGCGGTCGATGGCTGTACTGAAATTCACCAGTCGCGGATGGAAAATAAAGCTCAATCCCCCATCCTGCACGCGTATTCGAGTTTTCATCATTTTTTGAGCGCGTATATTGTCGCGTCCGTACTTCGATTCGCCGTCAATATCTTTGGCTATGAGCTCCAATCCTCTCCGCTCGCCGGTTTCCTTGTCCTTGAGTGCTTCATCGTCAAAGCCTTGCTCTTCGAGCATTTTTTTTCTTTTCCCAAACAGCACATCGCTTAAATGAACTTTAAAGTGATATTCGTAATCGTCATCAAAGCTTTGCATACCGTAGGCCGACATATCCAGTGCTGTACTTACGATATCGGTTTGCGGAAAATAAATTTTGTTTTTGTAGATGAACACGCTGCTTTTCATGGTTTTAAACACAATGCTGTCGAGCTCTTTCATGCCTGTGTATTTGGAAAGTTCGGCGACGGGCTCATAATTGTATAAACCACCATCTTCGAGTTTGAAACGTCCGAGCATGTTAATTTTGTCGTAAAATACGGCTGTATCGTTCATTAAAATCCGTCCGTCGAGCGAGCTGGTAAGTACACCACTGATGTTTTCGTGCGTAAACTCCTCCTGGTCAAAATCATCGGCATCAACCAACAATTGGTGAATATCCATGCCAAAGATTTCATTTTTGAAATAAATATTGTCGATGGTATCTTCGCGCATATCGTAAACGGCTGAAGTAACCATGGTTCCGCCAAAACCTCTGAGTGTAAATTTGTCGAGGACGTACAAACTATCATCTACACGGAATTTTGTTGAAATATCTTCAATAAAAATATCACCGTACTTCAGGCTGCTAACGGCTATTTCGCCTCGCACAATGTATTGTGGCATGTACGATTCGGTTGTATCTTCTGGCGCCTGTTCTGTTGCTTCAGCAGTGGCTTCGGCATTTCCTGATGCAGCAGACTGAGCAGCTGCTTCATCTTGTTTTTGAGGTTCGTTGGCTGCAACTTCTTGCGATGCAGCAGCGTTTGCAGAATCGGTTTGTGTTGTATCTTCAGCCATCATGGGCTCAAACATAGCATAATCGATATCGCTAAGCTTCATGTAGGTATTAACAATCAGCTTTTTGTCTTTTTGTTGTAGAAAGTACGATTTGTACACATTCCAGATTTCTGTAGAGTCGAGCCAATAGTCGATTCCGTGCCAGTTCACATGAAAGTCGTCAATTCTCATGGTATCGTCAGCCATGGCAAAATCGAGGTTCAAACCGGTGATGGTTGAGAGCGTATCGTCGGGCATGGCGAAATCGAAATCGCGAACTTTGAGATTCACCTGGCTTTGCTCAAAAGCAATGGGCATAATTTGCGATTCTACCGAATCTAAATGTACGGTACCATAAGATTTTAAACCAAAATTGATTTTTCCTTTAATATGTTCTACATCTGACTTTGGAATGTACGATTGCCATTGGTCTATATCAACATCGAGATTGGTAATAATATCGAATTCAGCCCTTTCCAGTCCTTTCAGGCGACCTTTCAAGTCAAATTTTGTTTCGCCGAGATCAACATAAAGCGAATCAATGTCGAGCCCCATATTGTCCATGTCCCTGACTTGTCCGAGAATATCGGCCAACAGGATGAAATCTTTCACTACAACATCGTAACCGGGCGCTTCAAGTTTAAGGCCTGTTACTTCCATTCGTTTATTTGGGCGGTAAGTGAAATTCATGGACATATTTTTAACCTCTGTAACCGAATCCATTGCAGTGGAAAGGTCGCGAATGTTTAAATCGAGGCTCGTACGCGCAAGAAAATAATCGGCGCTGTTCATGCCCAAATCATCGGGAAGTACGCCGTACGTATTAACACTCAGACCAATTTTTCCGGTAAGATATTCAACGGTACTGTCGGGCAGAAAGTCGGTGAATTCATCGAGCGTTACGTTTATATCTGAATTGAATTTATACACCGGCTTTTCAAAGTTGGTTACATCAAAAGCTATGCGCACATCACTTTGTGCAGTTTTCACTTTGAATGATTTGAACTTCGCCTGCATGGTTTGCATGTCGTTTGCATCGGGAACATTTACGACTCCATCGAACGAAAAGTGGTGAATTTCAGGATATTCTGCCAGTTTAAAATGGCCATCGTCAAACGTAATATGTGTTTCCACTTCAGGTAACAGCAAAGTATCGTAATAATAGCCTTTAACTTTTGTGGCCATGTTGACTTTTCCTTTAACCGTTTCTATTCCAAACTCTTTAACTATATCTTCAGGGGCATACTTACTAAGCTCCTCTAAATCAACATTATTAAGATTGATACCCATATCAACGAAAATGGAATCGGTGATTGTTGCTTTTCCAAATGCTGTCAACTCTGCCCCATCAGTAAGAAAATCTAGTGATTTAATTTCTACATCGCCATCTTTATAATTAATTTTGAAACCCAGCGAAGACTGGTTCATTAACGAAAGTTGGGTGCCTTCGAAGTATGTATTGGTAAGAATGACTTCACCTTTTACGCTTCCTTTGTAATATTCGTCGAGTATGCGTCCGGAAATATCCATTTCGGGAATATGCACGCGGGCTGCTGCTCCCATACTTTGGTCTTTGTAATTCACGGTTACATCGCGAATGGTAAGATTACTCAGCAACACATCAAGTACTGAAGATGATGTATCAACGACTGTTGCCAATTCTTCGGGTTCTTCCACATGGGTAGTATCGCTTTCCATCAAAAAATCGAGGTTTGTGGCGCCGGTGGAATCTGTATAATAATTAAATGCAAATCCTTCTATTTCTACTTTTTGAATTTCAATCTTATTACTTAGCAATGGCCTTGATTTAAGCGACACATATAACTTGCGAAGGCTGAGCAAAGTATCGCTCATTATGACATTCGCCATTTGGGGTTGTTTTTTACCTGAAGCACCGAGTTTAAATCCACTAAACTCAACTGTGGCATACGGAAAGTTCATAAATAACCGCAGGTTGACATCGTCAACTTCTACCGGTGCATCGAACATTTCACTTACTTCTTCGAGCGCGAGCCCGGTTATGGTATTTTCGGAATTCAAAGCGATTCCAACAACGATTGATACAAATACCAAAAGCGAAAGAATGGTAATCAGTAATATTTTACCTGTTTTCTTTAGAACTTTCTTTGTGCTCATTGTTTATCTATTTTAATATATAAATCATGTTTATTTATCTATTCAAACACTTTATTCACCCAGGTTTTTTTGAATTTCTCAAGTGTTTTTATCAGATCATCGCCGCGTAAATAAACGGCTACAACTTCTCCATCGCCATTCAATAAAAAATTGGCCGGTACAGCCTTTATTCCATACTTTTTTGCTGCCAGATTTCGCCATCCTTTGAGGTCGCTAACATGATATGGCCATGACAAATTATCTTTTTCGATTGCTTGTTTCCACATATGTTTTCGTGAATCAAGCGATACACTATAAATGGTAAATCCGTTGCCATTTTTAAAATCAGCATCTTTGAACTCATTGTACGCCTTAACCAAAACCGGGTTCTCACGCCTGCATGGAGCACACCACGATGCCCAAAAATCAACCAGCACCATTTTTCCTCGCAAATCAGATAATGGTACAATTTTTCCTTCCGGATTTTCTTGTTCAATTTCGGGCGCCACATCGCCAACCTTCACTTCTTGTGCACTAACACAAGTACCTAATAACAAATATGTTATAAGAAAAAGTAAAATATTTTTTATCATATATCAAAGTGTTTGTTTCGCTATTCTGAACAAAGTAAAAGTAACAATAAATTCTATTTCACGGAAGAATATGGAGATTATTTGTGACTTTATATCTATTCGTAACGCTTAATTTATCTCATATTTACAACGATTAACTCCGGTCTCAAAAAGGGTATTATACGATTTTCAGCATTTGGTAACTTAAATTACCCTTTTAGACCAACGCTTAATTAGTTGTCATAAAAAAGCAAAAATGAAAAATAGGAATTAAAATTATTCGAAAGATTTTCCTATTAACCTGACGCTTTGGACATGCTCAAAAGAAAAAATGCACACAAAATAAAAAGCACCCACAACATGCGCCCATCGGTTGCTAACTTACCAAATCACGGTCACAAAAAAGGCATGGGAAACTTATTATTTCTCTTTTTTGCTTGTGGAAAAAGAGTTGTTCAAAAGAATAATACTAATGGTAGCAATGGTGATGCATGCCAGCATAACCATAAATGTAATAAGTGGTGTTCCATATAGTTCCCGTGTTGAAACCTCTTGCATTACACCGGCATCGGAAAAATAAATAGAAATAGAGCCGAGTAAATTATTTATGAGATGAATGATAATTGCCAAAGAAAGATTGCCGGTTTTGTAATAAATCCAACCTATAAAAATACCGATTAAAAAAGCGGCTACAAACTGCCAGGGATTTAGGTGTACAATACCAAAAAGCAGACTGGAAATTATAATAGCTTTTTGCGGACTGTATTTTTTCAATAATCCATCGAGAATGATACCGCGAAAAATAATTTCTTCAATAACCGGAGCAAGAATTACAGCGGTTAAAAACGAAAAGAAACCTGCATTGGAGAATAACTGCATAAATATTTCCCTGAAAAAATCAGGCATGGGAATTAAATTCGCCAACGGGGCAATTAGACCTAAGTGCAAAGCTATAATTGTAACTACTACAACCACAATAATTTTGGGTGAAGCGATTTTAAAATTATATGAATTTTGTCCGGTTTCTTTCTTTCTTAAAAAATGGGCAAAAACAAAGACAGCACCCATGGCCAATGCATAATAGATAAATAGTCCCGCATCTTCACCAACCAATTTATTCAGGTATAACTGCGCTGGTGCAAAAACAAGCATTGATAAAACAGCAATACCAACAATCCCCCAGCTCTGCGCGTGTGAGGGATAAGCACCTTTCTGATAATTATTACTTTCCATTTTTTTTAATATTTGAAGCCAAAAATAGCTGTAATCCCTGTATATAAAAATTTTTCGTTTCTATTTTTTTAGCTGTGTTTTACTTAAAAAGCTGTAGACCTATTCGCAGGTTCATATACTTTAATTCATCGAGAA
>CAYPSX010000152.1:0-10085 GCA_964413185.1 uncultured Bacteroidales bacterium | reverse complement strand
ATGCCTCCATAAAATGCGAAAAAGGAAAAGCCACCGCACAAAAAAATCGTTTTGGTGGCCATGGGGAGATGAAAGTTTATTGAATTGTGGTTGGCCGCTTCATTAGGCCCGGTAAAATAAAAATACTTGAACCAGCAGCCCTTAAAACCTACGTAGCACAAAAAGCGAAAGACGGATATTCATAATATTTCTTCACCAACACTAATTGTCGAAGACCTCTCGTATATTACAAAAAAAACACGTTTTGCATTTTATTTTGAACCTTTTTTGGTAGCTTTAACTTTTATATTTCTTTAATATGGCTATTTTAGACTGTACATGCAAAGGAGTTAACCCAAATTGTGAAAAATGTTTTGGTCGTGGATATTATGATGATGAAAAGCAGAATATCGACAGAATTCCTTTTAAAACTCATAGACCAGATGAAAGAGTTGAAGAGCAAAAAACACCTCTTAAAGAGAAATTAGCAGAATATAGCGACCATCAGATATATAGATTGATTGATCTATCGTATAAAGAAATAGAAGCTTGCGAGAAAACAATAAGCAATACCCGTAAGAGCAATACCCGCAAGAGAAAACATTTGACTAAGAGAAAAAAAAGACTTAGAAACCGAAAAATAGAAGAAGAAACTAAGATTTATAAACTATTAATACAAGAACAAAAGGAAAAGTTAGACATGATTCAGCAAATAAAACCTGAATTTCAAGAATATATTTCGAGCAAACATGCAAAAATGGACAAAAAGCACCATAAATAGAATGCAATATGACCCAACCCATCGACAACCTCATACAAAATATAAGTCCTGAAATCATACAGGATTTTTTCAAAAAGAAAATAAGCTCGTTCCGGCCGGAAAAAGAAGCGTTGGACTATGTGCTGAAAGATGCAGATATGGAGCAATTTTCCGGACTCACAAAACTGGGCGAAGCGGCCTACGACGATACCAACGAGCTTTTGGTTTTTGCCTGCCATTTCAATGGCGAACTCACGGCGCGCAGCTCCAAAAAAAAGCAATACACCATTGCCAAAAACGTGCTCAAAGAGGATTTCAAAGATGGCGCCATTTTCGTGTTCTACGATGATGAAGGACAGTTTCGGTTTAGTTTTATTCGAAGAATCTACGGGGATAAAGAAAGAAAGTATACAAACTGGAAACGTTATACCTATTTTATCTCGCCCAATAAAGCAAATAAAACTTTTCGAAAACAAATAAACAGTTGTTCCTTTGATAGTTTAGACGCCATTTTAAAGGCTTTCTCCATAGATGCTGTAACAGATGATTTTTATAATGAATTTAAACCTAAATTCGATCATATAGCCAATAGTATTGTTGGAGATGCCGATTCAGGAGTTAAAAAAGATTTTGCACTATTGTTCGTCATCCGCACCATTTTTATCGGTTTTGTACAAAAACGCAAGTGGTTAGGTAATTCGGATGAATTTGTACAAAACCTATGGAAAGAATATAGTTCACATGAGGAAAACGATGATTCTTTTTACAAAAATTGGTATGAACCTCTTTTATTTGATGCACTTAATACGCCGCCCGGAAGTGAAGTAAAATACAGAAACAATAATTATTCAGAAGAGACCCGACTCAACCTGAAAATGGCGCCCTACCTTAATGGGGAACTATTCAAACGCAAGCAAAAAGTAGATACCATTGGGCTATATATCCCGGACAAAGTAGTTGGAGAATTTTTTGAGTTTCTATTTTCATACAACTTTACCATTGAAGAAAATACGCTTTACGACGAAGAACTTGAACTGAATCCCGAATTTCTGGGGATAATCTTCGAACGCCTTGTAAATAAAGAAGATGGTGCGGTTTATACGCCACGTACCGAAGTCGACTTTATGTGTCGAATTTCCTTAGTGAAATGGTTGCAAAAGGTAAGTCAGGCGGATATAAAAGATATCTACCACCTGTTTTTTGTTGAAATGGGAGCCGGAGAGGAATATAAAGATTTTCAGAAATACGGCGATTTTTCAGCTGCCGAAATAAAAGAGCTGATTCATTTACTAAAAAATGTTACTGTGTGTGACCCGGCAGCAGGTTCTGGTGCTTTTCCTGTAGGAATGATGCAGGTGCTGAATGAAATCATAGAAAACTTGCAAGATCGTTCCAATACGCCTGATGAACTCAAAGAAAAAGACGATTTTGAACGTAAAAAGGCAATTATTGCCAATTCGCTTTATGGTGTTGAAGTAAAACAGTGGGCAGTATGGATAAATCAACTGCGTTTATGGCTATCGTTGTTCGTGGAAATACCCGAAGAGCGTGAAAATGAATTCAAATTATCGCCGATGCCCTTATTGCCTAACCTGGATTTTAAAATACGCTATGGAGACAGTCTTGTGCAACGCATAGGAGAAAAACTGTTTCCGGTTCACGGACATGTGCAGGATTTACCATCAGGTGTCAAAACTAAGATAACCGAGCTTAAAAAAGCCAAGATCAATTTTTTTTATAATCAGGGTGGTCATGCTGATGGAATACGCCAAAAAGAGAACGAAATTTTTCGTGCCATTATTGATGAACAAATGGATGCGAAGAACAAAGAAATTACCCGTCTTAAGCGCCCACAGGCAAAGCAAACCTCAATGTTTGATGATAGGAATGAGCCCGAACAAGCCAAAATAGTATTTGATCAGGAACGAATTGATCAATTAAACTCCGAAATTGAAAATCTGAAAGCAGAAAAGGCTGCGTTTATTGAAGATCATCCGTTAATTTGGAACATTGAGTTTGCCGAAGTACTTTACGAGCGCAAAGGATTTGATATTATAATCGGAAACCCGCCTTATGTGCGTCAGGAGGATATTGCGGATCCCCATAAACAATTAAGCACAAAAGAATATAAAAATCTGCTAAAGGAAACCATGCGCCTGGAATTTCCGCGGCATTTTACCAGTAAAGAAAAAATAGATGGCAAAAGCGATTTGTATACATTTTTTTACGTAAAATCGCTCAGGTTATTAAACCAAAACGGTATTCATACCTTTATTTGTTCCAACTCATGGCTCGATGTGGGTTATGGTGTTTGGCTGCAAAAGTTTTTATTGCGCCGCTGCCATGTGCATTATATTATCGATAACCATGCCCGGCGCAGCTTTGCCAGTGCCGATGTCAACACCATTATTTCGGTAATGGATGTACCGGTTTCGAACCTTACCAAACTCAATGAGAGGCATCAATACAAATTTGTAGCCCATAAACGGCCATTTGAAGAAACCCTGTTTACCGAAAACCTGCTCGAAATAGAACAGCAGCAAACCGATGTAATTACAAATCAAAACTTCCGCTCTTACCCCATTTCAATAGAAAAATTGCTCGAAGAGGGCAGCGAGTTCGACAATGAGCAGGATAAGCAAATGAAACAGGGCAAATTTATTGGCGATAAGTGGGGCGGGAAATATTTGCGAGCGCCTGATGTTTTCTTTACTGTTTTGGAAAAAGGAAAGGAATACTTTGTAAAACTTGATGATATTGCAAAAGTAAAAAGAGGCATTACAACTGGCTGTAATGAGTTTTTCTATTTAACTAAAGAAGAAGCTGATGGGTGGGGAATTGAGGAAGAATATTTAAAACCAGCCATTCTAAAGACAGCTGAAATTAAAACACCAGACCTTCAGAATGAAGTTAGTAAAGGATATTTTTTTTACACTAAAAAGGACAAGAAAACATTAAAAAATCAAAGGGCGATTAAATATGTTGAAAATGGTGAAATTCAAGAGATTGAAATAAAGCAGGGACATAATAAAGGAGAAATAATCAAAGGTTATCACAATATTGAAACAGTTAAAAATCGGAAATTATGGTACTCTCTTGGCGATAGAAAAACACCACCTTTACTTTGGATGATCGCACATAACGATAGAACTGTATGTTTTAAAAACGACCGTTTTTTGGTAGGGGACAATTTTTTTGAAATTTACTCAAAAACGAAAGAAAACGAAGTAAATATTTTTAACTCTTTAAATTCAACTTATACGACATTGCTCAGAGAGTTATTTGGTAGGTCGAATTTTGGTGGTGGTGTATTAAAAACTCAAAAACCTGATTTAAATAGATTTTTAGTTTTTGAAGGATTCAAAGATGTCGAATTTGATGTTCATCATCGACCTACCAAATCAATTTTCCAGGAATGCGGCATTGACCCCGAATCTGAAATACTCATCGAAGAGCAGGAGCCAAAACCATTACCAGACCGCAAAGCGTTGGACGATGTGGTTTTCGATGCAATTGGCCTCACCGAACAAGAACGAAAAGATGTGTACAGGTCAGTTTGCCGATTGGTATGGAACCGTGTGAGTAAAGCTAAAAGTACACAAGGGAAATAAAAAATGAACACAGGACAAATACTCATATACGAAAATCAACAGGGCAACATAAAAATCGATGTGCGCTTAGAAGAAGAAACTGTTTGGTTAAGTCAGCATCAAATGGGAGCATTATTCGGAAAGGATAAACGAACCATTTCTGAGCATATCAGAAATATTTTTAATGAAGGAGAATTGGATGAGAACATGGTTGTCCGGAATGTCCGGACAACCACTTGTGAAATTAAAAACCATTAACTTTGAAGAATGATTGACTTTCTGAATAAAATATTACAAACAAATACCGAAACGGAAGTTTTGGAGTTCAAGAAAGCTGAACAGCAGTTTGATAAGAATAAGCTGGGTAAATATTTTTCGGCCCTTAGCAATGAAGCCAATTTGAATAACCTGCGTAGTGGCTACCTGCTTTTTGGAATCAGCAACGATAAGCGCATTGTTGGAACGCGTATTTCAGACAGCCAAATTAATGAATATAAAAGAGAAATTGCTAACAATAGTTCACCAACCCTCAATTTTATAAAAGTAGAAAAAATACCAACAGATCAAGGCAACGTAATACTATTAGAGATTCCGGCAGCTCCAAAAGGAATGCCCGTGGCATGGAAAAATCATTATTATGCGCGCGATGGGGAAAGTCTGGCTGGTTTATCAATCGAAAAAATTGAACGCATACGCAATCAGGTACAAGACGATTGGAGCAGGGTAATTGTGCCGGCAGCATCATTAAACGATTTAGATAAAAGTGCCATAGATAAAGCGCGGTTGTTTTACGCTGAAAAGAATCCTCATTTACAAGAAGAAATACAATCGTGGGATGATGTTACTTTTTTAAATAAAGCAAAACTAACCATAAACGGAGATATAACCCGAACAGCCATTTTGCTCCTGGGAAAACCGGAATCAGATCATTATTTGAATCCAGGAACATCTAAAATTAGTTGGATATTACGCGACCGCGATGGCATTGAAAAAGATTATCAACACTTCTTTTGCCCGTTACTCCTTGAAGTTGATAAGGTGTATGGTAAAATACGCAATTTAAAGTATCGTTATATCAAAGAAGGTACACTTTTCCCGGATGAAGTCGATCAGTTTGAACCATTTACAATTCGTGAGGCACTTCATAACTGCATTGCCCATCAGGATTATCGTTTGGGTGGAAAAATTAATGTCGTAGAACGTGAAGACGGAATACTTGTTTTTTCTAATTCAGGTGATTTTATTCCTCAAACGGTAGAAAATGTTATTCAATCCGATGCCCCCGAGGCACAATACAGAAACCCTTTTCTGACTACAGCAATGGTTAACCTGAATTTGATTGATACCATTGGCAGTGGAATAAAGAAAATGTTCATCTACCAGAAAAATAAATATTTCCCTTTGCCTGAATATGATTTTTCAAATCGTAAAGTAACCGTAAGTATCATTGGTAAGGTAATGGATGTAAATTATGCAAGAAAGTTAGCGCAAATCCCTGATCTCTCTTTGCAAGAAATTATATTATTGGATAAAGTAGCAAAACGAAAAGAGTTAACTGATGATGAAATAAAAATATTACGTGAGAAATCACTCATTGAAGGACGTAAGCCAAATTTTCACATCTCATCAGTTATTGCGCAAAACACAGGGCAACAAAGCGAATACATAAAAATGAGAGGAATTGAAGATGACTATTCTGAGAAATTAATTTGCGAATATTTAAAGAAATTTAAGTTTGCCAGAAAAGCCGATTTATACGATATGCTTGCAAACAAGCTCCCAGATGTTTTGAGCGATAAACAAAAACAAGACAAACTAAAGAACTTGTTGCAAAAGATGAAAAATAAAGGAGTTATTGACATTAATGATAAACGTCAATGGTTTCTTCAATAGAATTCGTCTAAAAATGATTGGTTGAAAAATTTAGACGAGAATTTAGACGAAAAATCAGACGAGAATTTCACAATTAATTTATTTTCAAGGCTTTGTTGATTTTGATTTTAGACGAAAAAAAGTTGATTAGACAAAACGAGTTACAATAAAATAGATATAAAATGGCCAATAACTTCATAACCAACAATAAAACCCAAAAAACGCTGAAGGGGCGTTTAAATACACTGATCGGGATCAGTGATGAACTCAAATTTCTCGTGGGCTTTTTTTATTTCTCTGGCTGGGAAGCCCTGCTCAAAAGTTTGAAAGCGAACCCACATGTGCAAATTAAACTACTGGTGGGACTTCAGGTAGACCGGTTGCTGCACCAGATAGTTGAACATGGCAACCAGGAAACAGGAATGTCGCAGGATGATCACTTTCAGCGTTTCATTACTTCGTTGGGCAAAGCCGTGAACAATGAAGAGATGGATACCGAGGCATTTTATAGCCAGGTAGAATTCTTTCTGCGCATGATTGAAGCAGGCAGGCTGGTTATCCGTAAAACTGAAAATCCCAACCATGCCAAACTATATCTGTTCCGTATCAACCAGCATCAACAAGAATTGATGAACATGCCGGGTGTGTTTTTCACCGGTAGCAGCAACCTTACCAAAGCCGGGCTTTCAAGTCAGGAAGAGTTCAATGTAGAAATAAAGGATTATGGATTCCCCGAAGCTGAAACCTATTTTGATGATCTGTGGGAGAATGCCATTCCCATCTCCGAAATGGAAGACCGCAAAAAGTTTCTGATACAATTCGTACAACATAAAACTCAAGCAGCCAGTATAACGCCTTACGAAGCCTACGCGTTAATTCTGAAAACCTACCTCGATTTGCAACAACAAAAAATGATTAAACCCGAGGTAGAAGATATTCTGGAACAACAAAATTTCAAGAAATACAGCTATCAGTTAGATGCGGTTAATCAGGCTTTAAGCATCATTAAAGAGTACAATGGTGTTATTGTTGCCGATGTGGTGGGTTTAGGGAAATCAGTTATTGCTTCGCTTATTGCCAAAAACATTGGAGAACGGGGCATGGTTATTTGCCCGCCCGGCCTGATGGGTGATAAGCATGCCAATACAGGTTGGTGGGGTTATGTGCACCAGTTTAAATTGTACGACTGGGAAGTAGAAAGCCGTGGTAAATTGCAAACATTGGCCGATACTATTCAGCAGAAAGATATTCGCACCGTGATTATAGACGAGGCACATTATTTCCGCAACCAAGACACAGCCGATTATGAGGCACTGCTGAGTATTTGCCGCGACCGTACAGTAATTTTACTTACCGCCACGCCATTCAACAATACACCGGGTGATATTTTTTCTTTACTGAAATTGTTTATAGTCCCCGGCAAATCTGGCATCACAATCGAAGACGATCTGGAAACAATGTTTCGCGCCTACGATTACCGGTTCCGGGCATTATCGTACATCATGAAAAACTACGATTCGAAAGAACCGGACAAAAGAAAAAAGGCTGAGAAGAAATATTATCAAATTACCGGATTAGAGCCTCCCATCGACATCAAAAAAGTCAGAAAAGAAACAAAGCTGGTGGCCGATAAAGTGAAAAGTGTAATTGCCCCGGTATTGATTCGCCGCAATCGCTTAGATTTAAAAGAAGACTTTCAATACGCTAAAGAAATCGATGAGCTTTCAGCGGTAAAAGAACCGGAAGAATTATTTTATCTTTTAACAAAATCACAAAGCCAATTCTACGACAAAGTACTTTCTGTGTATTTTGCAGAAGAGGGTCGTTTCAAAGGAGCTATATACAAACCATTTTTATACGAAAAACGCATTGATGATGAAGAGGCGCTCGATGAAGCAGGAAACCGCTCATTCCAACAACAGCGTAACTTATTTGACTTTATGCGCCGCTTACTTGTAAAACGATTTGAAAGTTCCTTCGGAGCTTTTGCCAAATCCATAGACCGTTTTGCAAAAGTTAATAAGCTTGTACTTAACTTTCTGGAAAAATCAGGCAACAAGTACATTCTCGACCGCGACCTCATTGAGAAGATATACACTTATGGGGAAGATGAAATAATGGATGTGCTTGGAAAATACGAAAAAGACCTGCTGGATAAAAAAATCCCGAAAAACAATACGGTTTATGATGTGAACCAATTTGAACTGAAAGATGAATTTTTAACCGACATTCAGAAAGACATTGAGCTTTTTGAAGAAATTCAGGAAGAACTCAAACTATTAGACATCATCAACAATGACCCTAAAAGGGATGCGGTATATGAAGCCATCCAAAACATTTTGGCAGGGGAAAAACCTAAAAGAAAAGTTATTGTTTTCTCTGAATACGTCGATACCATCAAACATCTCGAAACTTTTCTACGCCAAAAATTCGGCAACCGTCTGTTGACATGCGATGGCAAGGTTTCCAGGCAATTGGATAAATGGCTCAATTCTGATTTTGATGCTCAATTCAAGGGTACAAAAACCGACCACTTTGATGTACTGATCACCAGCGATAAATTAGCAGAAGGATTTAATTTAAATCGTGCCGGTGCCATAATCAACTACGATATACCATGGAATCCCACTAAAGTAATTCAGCGTGTTGGCCGCATCAACCGTATTGGCGTTAAGGTTTTCGACGAATTGATGATTTACAACTTTTTCCCATCGGAAATTGGTGCTGATGTTGTAAAATCAAGAGAGATTGCTTCTCAAAAAATGTTCTTGATTCACAATTCACTGGGTGAAGATGCCAAAATATTTGAAGCCGACGAAGAACCAACACCTGCTCGACTGTTTAACCGGGTCAATACAAATCCTGAGGAAGAAAGCGAGTTGAGTTTAACCACCATTATCCGTAATAAATATAAAGAAATTGAAGAAGAGCATCCTGAAATCATTGAAAAAATAAGTCAGTTACCAAACCGTGTAAAAACCGGCAAGCGATTCAGTGAGAGTCAGGTTAACGTCCTTCGCAAAAAAGGCCTGAGTTTATTTGCACAGCAAGTAAAAGAGCCCGAAGATGATAATACCGAAGTTGAAAGTTTGTTTATTGAAGACTTTGTTCCATTAGCAGAATGCAACTACAGTGAAGCAAGACTGGAACTTACCAAACAATTTTGGACTGCTTATGAAAAAATAAAGTTTCACCGCCCCAAATATAAAGCAGGCAAAACGGAACAGTCTTTAGAAGTAAAAGCGCTCAATAATTTAAAGCTTGGATTAAAACTTATAGATCCAAAAGAAGATAAGTTGATTGAATTTATAAAAACATTAATTGCTGACATCAGGAAGTATCATACTTTATCATTACGCTCACTTGGGCGTTTAGGCCGTAAAAAGCTCAGTCCAAAGTCATCAAAAAAAGAACAAAAAGCCTTTTTCGACGAAGTGCAATGGTTGCAAAATCGATTAGGAACTGATTATTTAATCCGTATCCTGAAGCGTATCGAGAACCAACGTCAGGAAGTAATTATTGCGATAGAAAACCAAATTAAGTCATAAGTTTCGAAAAGATAGAAGGCTACAAGAATACATAAGCAATTAATTACAGAGGCAGAAAAACTGATTGCTATATTAAAATATAAAAAAGCCGGGGCAACAAACCCCGACATTTTATATACTCCTGTAATATAGAATCTGAATTCTAATTCGAATTAATGCTTAAACCCTTTTTTCACTGAATACTTTGTATAAAAACTTTCCTTCTCTTTAAAGATAAAGTAAGAGTAGTATTCAAAGGTTTTTTCGCCACAAAACTCATGTTTTTGTTTTCCCTTGAAACTATCATAGGGGTAGTTGGTAATTTTCGCAACATAAAACTCCTGGTCTATTGTTTGT
>CAYPSX010000151.1:7605-10123 GCA_964413185.1 uncultured Bacteroidales bacterium | reverse complement strand
TTTCCAATTTCATTGTTCCAAAATTTGGGCTAAAGCCCGCAAACCTCCCGAAACACAATACCGGCCATAAATGACCGGGCTATTGATTGTTTTCAATTCTATGATCCACGAAAATTTGCAAACGGAATTCAGCAGCCGCAGCAAAATGGGTTGATACAATTATTGCTAAAAAATTTATTCATTATCACCGGCATCTTCATTACCACGTCGTTTTTTCCATAATTCGCGGGCCAGTTTCTGGTAATCGACATGGGTGTCTTTTTCATCAACAATTTCAATACCGGTAATGGTTTCAATAATATCTTCAACGGTAACTAATCCCTCTGTGCCGCCATATTCATCAATAACAAGCGCAATTAAATCGTTTTTCTTCATCATAAGCTGAAAAAGACGTGGAACTTTTACGCGCTCATAAACTTTTGTTATATCGCGCTTCAACTCCGACAGCTTAACATGGTGATCGTCGCGGGCTACCTTCTCCAGAATATCAGCTTTAAGCACATAACCGGTAATATTTTCTTTATGTTCAACATAAACCGGTATGCGGGAAAATTGAAACTGATCAATTTGTTCCAGAAATTCGCTCGCTCTTAAATTCTCCGGGGCAGAAACCAACACGGTTCGCGGAGTCATTATATCTTCTGCTGTAACCTCTCTTAGCTGCATGAGGTTAAAAATAAATTCAGATTCATCGCGAGCCAGCACGCCTTCTTTATAACCAATTGTTGCCATGGTCGATAAATCATTGCGGCTCACTGTAAATGCTTGTTTATTATGGGCAATGAGGCGTGTAATTTTTTCTGACAACAACACGAACGGATAAGCAATAACCATAAAAAAGCGAAGCAAAGGAACAGAGGGCAATGCCAGACTGCGCCAGTATGTTGCGCCAATTGTTTTGGGTATTATTTCGCTCAAAACAAGAATCAGTAATGTAAGAATGGCGGAAATAAGCCCGAAATAAACCTCACCAAAAATTTTGGTTGCCTGAGCGCCTACACCTGCGGCACCAATGGTATGAGCAATTGTATTGATGGATAATATGGCCGAAAGCGGTTTGTCGATATTGTTTTTCATTTCTTTCAACCTCTCGGCTCCTGCACTTTTTTCAACCATCAAAATCTCAATATACGATTCTGGTGTTGAAAGCAAAACAGCCTCCAAAATTGAACATAAAAAAGAAATGCCAATGGCAACAAATAAATAAAGAATCAATAATCCCATAGTAAAACCCTTTGCTGTGAGTAAAATTACAAAATATTACGGAAATAAAAAGTCAATTTATTTTGCGCCGGCCAAACCCGCTTTTCTTAATATGATCGGCCACGTGAAAAGACTCCTCAGGGTCGAGTGGCGGCCCCTGGGGTTCAATAAGTTCCCTTCCTTCTGCTTTGGGATGGCTGATTCTGCTGTCAATCGGGTAAGCGTTCATCATGTCGGCACTAAAAGGTTTGAGCAAATCGGTTATTCGGCTGAGCGGCGTGTCGGGGTTGAGCCACCGGGTTTCATCGCCGGGATTAAGAATTACCGGACTTCGATGATGGGGCAACTTTTGCAACAAAGTATTAGCAGTGGTTGTTATTATACTGAATGAAAATATAGTTGTTTGATTATCGGCATCTTCCCACTGATCCCAAATTCCGGCAAATGAAAAGGGCCGCATTTTGTTTTTTAAATAAACAAGAAAAGGTTTTTTCAGCCCCTCATTGGTGGTACCTTCTATAAATGCATCGGCCGGCACCAGGCACCGTTGACTGCGAATGGCTTTTCTAAATGCGGGTTTGTTAATAATATCTTTGCTGCCGCGATAATCGGGCGAGTTTTCTTTGTTCCGGTTGCCTTCGGACCGGGCATTGAATAAATACATGGGCTTTTTTGCCCAAAACGGAGCCATGCCAAACCGAAATTTTTGTAAAATTGAATTGTCATTATTGGCAATTACAGGTGTAAAATCGCCTGGAGCAATATTAAAAGAGGGTTGATACTCAAAATTTTCAGGCAATACAACATTGTAGCGTTCTGCAATTCGCTCGATTTTTTGTGCTAAAATAAACCGTCCACACATCCCTAAAATCCTTTTTCAATCACGCCAATGTCTATAAGCAAATCAATTAAGGGTTGCCTGAATTTTTTGCCCATCGGAACTTTCTCTCCATTTATTAATGTTATTCTACTTGGCTCAATGGCATCAATCTGACTAATGGCAACGATATAATCATTGTGAGACTGAATAAAAAGCCTATCGGGCAGCTTCTCCTGAATCAATCGCATAGCACTGTTGCTAATGATTTTCTCTTTCGATGTGTGCACTATTACAAAAAAGCGTTTCGACTGCAAATACATGATGGTTTCAAGCGGAATGCTCATAACCTCATAATCGCTATACACATGCAAATATTCCGTATTGGTATCTTTTGTCATTCAATTAGTTATTTTTTTGTTAACAGGCTGTTACAATTTACGATTAATTTAACGAACCTAAAAAAAAAAGCAACAGTATTTAATAAATTCAGGTATT
>CAYPSX010000151.1:0-7595 GCA_964413185.1 uncultured Bacteroidales bacterium | reverse complement strand
CTATATATGCTCTTATAACAAACATAATTTTTAGTTCTTGCAATCGTAAAATTTTTACTATTTTTGGATATACACAAATATTCAATCATCATGAAAATGATAAAAATACTACCGTTAATAGCCGCACTTTTATTTGCATCGTGCAGTCAGGGATCTGACTTCGAAAAAAAATTTCTGGACAAAACCATGAGGTTTGACTATTTCCATACAGGAAATGCCAGTGAAGAACACTTTGCCTTTGACCAAATTGTTTCAGACGGAATTTGGGCAGGCAGCACTACCCGGTTAATTGACAATTTGCGTTTGGGCAAATATTTGTTTGAAGTTGTTGACAAAAAAACCGACAAGGTGCTGTATTCAAAAGGATACGCCAGCATTTACGGCGAATGGGAAACAACGCCCGAAGCAAAAAAAGGCTGGGGTGCACATCATGAATCAATTCGTTTTCCGTGGCCCAAAAATCCGGCGAAACTCATTATTTATAAGCGCGATAAAAATTACGAATTCGCCAAAGTATGGGAACACGAAATTCCCCTGGAACACTGGCGCACCAACCAGGCTGCTCCTGCAAAACACTTAAAAACACACGATATTCACGTTAGTGGAGACCCCAAACAAAAAGTTGATATTGTAGTGCTTAGCGAAGGCTACACTGAGAAAGAAATGAGCAAATTCAAAAAAGATGCGCAGGCGTTTGCCAATGCATTACTTGAAACCGAACCCTTTGCTTCGCGCAAAAACGACATCAATATTCGTGCAGTTGAAGTGCTTTCGCCACAATCCGGGCTGGCTCACCCCCATCAGGATATTTACCGCCGGTCTGCTTTGAGCGTTTCCTACGGCGCTTTCGACTCGGAGCGCTATGCACTGGGCTTCGACAACAAAACCATTCGCAATGCTGCTGCCAATGTTCCCTACGAATTTACCGCCATTATAATGAACGACAGCATTTACGGTGGCGGCGGTATTTACAACCTTTATATTACTGCTGCAGCTGACAATGCTTTTGATAAATATTTGTACGTGCATGAATTTGGCCACCATTTTGCCGACCTTGCCGATGAGTATTACGCATCATCAACAGCATACGAAATGGGTTCAGCGATTCAGGAACCGTGGGAACTCAATGTAACTACCCAAACTGAAAAAGATAAAATTAAGTGGGGCGATCTTATCGATGAAGATATTCCGCTTCCAACACCCTGGGACAAAGAAAAGTTCGATAAACACAGCATCGAAACCCAAAAAGAACGGGAAAAACTGCGCGCCGCAAAAACACCTGAATCAAAAATGAATGAATTTTTCATTGCGCAACGCGAATGGGAAGAAAAACACCTGAACAACATTAAATATGCCGGCAAAACAGGCTTGTATGAAGGTGCACAATACCACAGCCACGGTATTTATCGTTCAGCGCCCAACTGTATTATGTTTACCCGAACCGATCATTTTTGTCCGGCCTGCCAGCGGGCAATTAATCTGGTAATTGATCAGTATACGAAATAATTTTAAATCCCGTAAAACTACAAAGATCATAGATTGTTTATTTTTCGGGAATTCAGGTTTTAGGTTTCAAGTTGAACCCTTGCCGTTTCGACTGAAACCTGAAACCTGAAACCTATTCACTCAGTTCTTTAAAAATCACTTTCTTCATGGCATCAAATTCTTCACGCTTAAACAAGCGCGTAAGGAAAATTATTTTGCCTTTGCGATCAATTATCACGTTTCGGGTAACCCCGGCATCTTTCAATGCATACAAACTAAAAATTTCGGCTCCGGGATCCAATGCCAGCGGATACGTAATTCCGGTTGCCTTTGCCAGCTCTTTTGCTTTTTCTGCCGGTTCATCGCGGTCGATACCTATAACTTTTAAACCATCATCTTTAGCTTTTTGCCAGATTTCTTTTTCGATAAATGGCATTTCCTTACGGCAAACGCTGCACCACGAGGCTGTGAATTGCAGCATCACTACATTTCCACGCAAATCTGAAAGTTTGTAGGATTCGCCATCAACTTCATTTATAGTAAAATCGGGCGCCTCCTCTCCCACCTTAACTTTGTATTGATGTTCGTAAACTTCCTGGGCGCAAAGTGCGGCACCTGAAAGACTAAAAATTATGGTACATAATAACAATCGAATCTTCATAACAAAAAAGATTACATTATTTAAACGATAATTTGAGATGCAAATATCGCAAATATCGTACTGCATTACAAAAAATCGGGGAAATCTGGCAAAAAAAAGCTGCCGGATGCGCGGGGCAGTGGCAGCTTTTTCATTTATATTTTCCGAAGTATTATGCTCCTATCCAGCTTTTTACCTCTTCGGGCTTTGGATTTTGCAAGCCCATTTTATGTTTTTTGTTCATTCCACACAATTGTTGGTGCAATTTATTGGGGTTGGCTTCTTTCAGTTCATCAACCGTAAGGAAACCAACTTTTTGTACCACGCCTACCCACTCTTCAGGTATTCCCAGCTCAATGAACATCTCTGTCGGGTCAATCTGAACCTTCTTTTCCGGACGCATTTGCGGGAAGAAAAGTACATCCTGAATGGAGTTGGAATTGGTCATAATCATCGCTAAACGATCAATACCAATACCCAAACCGGCAGTTGGCGGCATTCCGTATTCAATGGATTTCAGAAAATCTTCGTCGAGCATCATGGCCTCATCGTCGCCGCGCTTGGCAAGCAGCAATTGTTCTTCGAAACGCTTGCGCTGGTCTACCGGATCGTTCAGCTCCGAGTATGCATTGCAAATTTCTTTGCCGTTTACAATTCCTTCGAAACGCTCTACCAAACCCTCTTCGGTACGGTGTTTTTTGGCCAGCGGTGACATTTCTATTGGATAGTCTGTAATAAATGTTGGTTGAATAAGTTTACCCTCGCAGGTTTCACCAAAAATTTCATCTATAAGTTTCCCTTTCCCCATTGATTCATCAATTTCGACTTCCAGTTTTTTGGCGGTTTCGGTGAGTTCTTTTTCATCCATTTTACTGATATCGATACCTGTGAAATGCTCGATAGCTTCGAACATGGTATATCGTTTCCACGGACGTTTGAAATCGATCTCATTTTCGCCCACCTGTACTTTTGTTGAACCATGAATATCAATGGCAATTTTCTCCACCATTTCTTCCACAAGCTCCATCATCCATTTGTAATCTTTATACGCCACATAAAGCTCCATTTGGGTAAATTCCGGGTTATGGAACCGGCTCATTCCTTCGTTGCGAAAATCTTTTGCGAACTCAAATACTCCATCGTAACCGCCAACAATGAGTTTTTTAAGATATAACTCGTTGGCAATGCGCAAATATAAAGTTTGATCGAGTTTATTATGATGCGTTTTGAATGGCCGTGCTGCTGCTCCGCCATAAATGGGTTGCAATATGGGTGTTTCAACCTCAAGATACTCTTGCTCAGCAAGAAAACTTCGCATAGTTTGTATCAATTGCGCGCGCTTTTTGAAAACATCGCGTACAGGAGGATTTACGATCAAATCGAGGTAACGTTGACGGTAACGATGTTCTGCATCGACAAATGCATCGTAAGTTTTACCGTCTTTTTCTTTCACAACCGGCAACGGGCGCAATGATTTACTCAACACAGTGAGTTCTTTTACATTCACTGATATTTCGCCCATACGGGTTTTAAAAACATTACCTTTAACACCTACAATATCTCCAATGTCAAGTAATTTCTTGAATACGGTATTATAATAAGTCTTATCCTCTCCGGGACACAACTCATCGCGATTAAAATAAAGTTGAATGCGCCCCTCTTCATCCTGCAATTCTGCAAAAGAAGCCTTACCCATAATCCGGCGCGACATTAATCTGCCCGCTATTGTTACATCTTGCAAGTTATTTTCTTCCTCACTGTACTTCTTCTTTATATCAGAAGAATGATGGGTAACTTCATATTTTGCAGCCGGATAGGGATCAATTCCCAGTTTTTCCAGTTCTTCTAATGCTTTCCGGCGAATCATTTCCTGTTCGCTCAATTCAAATAATGCCATATCAAAAATTTTCCGCAAATATAGCTAAGTTTTCAATGGTCGGAAAATTTCAACAGCAAAATTCACAGGCATTTACTAAAAATATTCAGTATTAATACCTTCTGCATTTTAAAAGGCGCAATTTTATACGTATCTTTACCATTCGTTTTGGGGTGAAAATCACTCCGGATTGCGCCGGGCAGTAACACTTATTAGCCTGGAAAAGAGTGCTGTATTATGGAAGAAAAAAAGTGGATACTAAAAGAGGAAGGCGATCCCGAAAAAATCAAAGATTTAGCAGAAGAACTCGATATTGATGTTATTCTGGCTAAATTACTGGTGCAACGGAACGTTACTACATTTGATGAAGCCAAAGCTTTTTTTCGCCCTAAATTGAGTGATTTGCACGACCCGTTTCTGATGAACGACATGGCCAAAGCCGTTGAAAGGCTTAACAATGCCATGAAAAACAACGAGAAAATTCTGGTTTACGGCGATTACGATGTCGATGGCACCACATCGGTTGCCATGATGTATTCTTTTTTACATCAATTTCATAAAAATATTGAATATTACATACCAGACCGGTATAGCGAAGGATACGGAATTTCGGAAAAAAGCATTGAACATGCAGAAAAAGAAGGCATCTCACTGGTTATAGCTTTAGATTGCGGTATTAAAGCCATTGAAAAAATAGCTATGGCCAATGAAAAAAACATAGACTACATCATTTGCGACCATCATACACCAGACGACAAATTACCTAACGCCCTTGCAATTCTTGATCCGAAAAGATTAGACAGCAATTATCCGTTTAAAGAACTCTCCGGATGTGGCGTAGGATTTAAACTTATTCAGGCCTTTGTCCAAGCCAACAACATGGACATGGAACTGGCTTATGAGTATCTCGATATTTTGGCGGTAAGCATTGCTTCTGATATTGTGCCACTTAGAGGAGAAAATCGCGTACTTGCTCACTACGGACTAAAAAAAATTAATGCAAATCCTTCAGTCGCACTAAAAGCTATAATGGAGGTATCCGAGTTAGATAAAGTCATTTTAATATCCGACATTGTTTTTAAAATTGGACCCCGGCTAAATGCGGCGGGGAGAATGGACAGCGGACAAATGTCTGTTGACTTACTGGTTACAAAAAACCTGGAAGAAGCCCGCACCATCAGCAAAAAAATAAACAGCGACAATAACAGCCGCAAAGACATTGACCGCCAGATTACCAGCGAAGCACTTGATCTTGTTATGCAAGAGGGGCTCGACAAGAAAAAATCCATTGTTTTGTACAATCCCAAATGGCTCAAAGGTGTCATAGGCATTGTTGCATCTCGGCTTGTGGAACACTATTACAAGCCAACAATCATATTTACACGTTCCAACGGTCTCATAACAGGCTCAGCACGCTCCGTTGTTGGTTTTAATATTTATGAAGCCATTACAGAATGCGCCGAATTGCTTGAAAACTACGGTGGACACATGTATGCCGCCGGCTTATCTATTAAAGAAGAGAACTTCGGTATTTTTAAAGAAATGTTCGAAAAAGTAGTGCAGGAACGAATAAAGCCAGACCAAACAATACAAAAAATACATGTTGATTCGGTTATTTCCCTGGATCAAATCACACCCAAATTCTTCCGCATTTTGAAACAATTTGAGCCATTCGGGCCGGAGAACATGGCACCAGTTTTTGCAACTGAAAACCTGTACGACTCGGGGTTTAGCAGATGTGTAGGAAAAGACGGCAAACACCTTAAACTTATGCTCGCAGACAAGCAGGGAGGCACAACACTCTTCCCCTCAATAGCATTCAACCAGGCCGAGCATTGGCATAAAGTAGCCAATAAAGATAATTTCAGTATATGCTATAATATTGATGAAAACACATACCGCAACAAAACCACTCTTCAACTTCGTATAAAAGATATCCACTTCAAAAAAAAAGCCGCAAAACACACGGTTAGCACTTACAAAACCAGCACAAAAGAAACTAAATGAACACAGAAGCACTCAAAACAAAAATTGACGAACTCTGGGAGAATCGCGAAGCACTAAAAAATCCAAAAAACGTAACCATAATAGAAGAAGTCATCAAAAAACTTGATGAAGGAGAACTCCGCGTAGCATACCCCGATGGAGAAAACTGGATTATCAACGAATGGGTAAAAAAGGCCGTAGTGCTCTATTTCCCCACACGAAAAATGGAGACCATAAATACACCTCCATTTGAATTCCACGACAAAATACCACTAAAAACAGGCTACAAAGAAAAACAAGTACGCGTTGTACCTCATGCTATTGCAAGGCACGGTTCTTATGTTGCTCCGGGCGTAATTATGATGCCATCGTACGTCAATATTGGCGCTTATGTAGACAGCGGCACAATGGTCGATACCTGGGCCACAGTAGGTTCCTGTGCTCAAATAGGGAAAGATGTACACCTGAGTGGCGGCGTGGGAATTGGCGGCGTACTGGAGCCCTTGCAGGCCAGCCCGGTGATTATAGAAGATGGCGCCTTTATCGGCAGCAGATGCATTGTGGTCGAAGGTGTTCGCATACAAAAAGAAGCTGTACTGGGCGCCAATGTTGTGCTTACAAAATCTACAAAAATACTTGACGTTACCGAACAAACAGTAAAAGAATACAACGGTATTATCCCGGAACGATCGGTTGTAATTCCGGGAAGCTTTCCGAAAAAATTCCCTGCCGGAACGTATAATGTACCGTGTGCGCTTATTATTGGAAAAAGAAAACCATCTACCGACAAAAAAACCTCGCTCAACGATGCTTTGAGGGACTATGGAGTAGCTGTTTAAAAACAAAAAGTAATGAACCAGGATATTAAAAATGCCAAAAAAGCTCTGGAACAGGGTGGAATTATTTGCTATCCGACCGACACAATATGGGGTCTGGGATGCGATGCCACAAATAAAGAAGCTGTAGAAAAGCTTTACGAAATTAAAAAGCGTGATGCTTCTAAAAGTATGCTAATGCTTGTAGACAATCCGGGAAAAGTACCTTCGTATATTGAAGAAATGCCCGATGTAGCCTACGATTTATATGAAACAACCACAACGCCGCTCACCCTGATACTACCCGGCGCCCGCAACATTGCCCCCAACCTTATTGCCAACGATGGCACTATCGGTATTCGGGTGGTAGAAGACCACCCGTGGCTCACAAAACTGCTCCAACAATTCAAAAAACCCATTGTATCTACTTCGGCCAACTTTTCAGGGCAACCATCGCCGGGTATTTTCGACGAAATTGATGCAGAAATACTCGAAAAATGCGATTATATTGCTGAATACGACCGCGAAAACACCATGGCCGGAAAAGCATCATCTATCATAAAACTTGGCACAGGCGGAGAAATTGAGATAATTCGCAAATAAATATCATAGCACGCGCTCGCGAACTTCCGGAGAAGGCAAATGGCAGCTTGAGGGTGCAGGAAACCATTTTCCTGTTTTGTGCACCACACCGAAGTCCTTAAAATCGGATACTGAAAATCAGCAAATTACATGTGAAAATTTTATGTTTTGGGTCATGCGGAGCTATTTTTAGGGTATATTTGTTCGAAGA
>CAYPSX010000150.1:0-10198 GCA_964413185.1 uncultured Bacteroidales bacterium | reverse complement strand
GATACGAGTTTGAGTGAGAATAACGCAGAAAATGGAGTTTATTGACGGACACTCTGATTAAAAGTACATCAAACTTAAAATAGTAATGGTAACGGCCATATAAAGAACAGTAAGCGGGAAACCAATCCTGAAAAAATGCTTGAAAGTATAGCGCCCCGGTCCATACACCATCAGGTTAGTTTGGTAACCATGTGGAGTCATGAAGTTGGCCGCTGCTGCAAAAGCCACGACTAAAATAAAAGGTAACGGGTTTAGGTCCAGGTTTGCCGCCATAGTAAGCGAAATTGGAAAAATGAGTGCTACCGCAGCTTTGTTCGTTATGTACGCAGCTAAAACAGCTGTTACAAGGTAAATACCCGAGAGCAATGCAACATGCCCCCATGGTAAAAATGCTTCGATGAGTAAATTGGCGACCATATCGGCAACTCCTGTTTTAAGCATGGCATTTCCAAGGGCTATTGCCAACGCAATGATGAGAATCAAATCGTAGTCAATGCTTTTGTGCAAATCTTTTGGACTGGTTATTTTAAGTGGCAATAGAATCAATAGCAAAACCATAATGCCCATGAAAAGCGGAACGATATGAAAAGCAGACAGCATAATTGCAACAAAAGTACCACCAAGCAATAAGGCAGTTCTCAATGCACCCAAACGGCGCATTTCTTTGATTTGTGATATGTAGTAAACATCTGAGCTGTAGGCAATACGTTCAACAAATAAATCATCGGCAAGAAGCAGAAGCACATCACCTGCTTTGAGTTTTACATCGTCGATAACCCCGGTAAGCCTTTCCCCGTTTCGGTGAATGGCAATCAGGGCTCCGTTGAACTTGGCCCTGAAATTAATATCCTGAACTTCTTTCGAAATAAGCGTAGAGTTGTGAGAAACAACCACTTCGACCAACTCGGTTTTACTTTTATGTTTCAGCATGCCAACTTTTGGGAAAGTCAAACCGCTTGTATCGCTTAGTAAGTCGGCTACATTGGCCGATTCGGCAGCAAACCTGAGCAGGTCGTTTTCTTTGAGAACCAAACCTTCGCCTGAAACTTTTATAACCTGTCCGTCGCGAATTATTTCAAAAAGAAACAACCCCTCGATTCCTACCAGACCCGATTGGTGAAGAGGCGTATTTTTTAGGTGCGATTTGGGACGAATTTGGGCTTCAAGAATAAATTTTCTCGACGATCGGGAAATATCAGACAGAGCATCTTTGTTCCAGGGCAATAATTTATCACTGAACAGGGCCAAATAGATATAACCCAAAATAAGCATGGGAACCCCGACAAATGCGAAGTCGAACATCTCAAGTTGCTCCAGATTAGGGATAATGCTTTGATCTTGAACAAAACCACTGACTATAAGGTTGGTAGACGTGCCAATAAGGGTTACACAGCCACCAAGAATAGCCGCATAAGAGAGTGGTATAAGGAGTTTAGATGGTGATTCGTTGTGCTTTTTTGACCAGTTGTGTACAAAAGGCATCATAATGGCCACAAGTGGTGTATTGTTTAGGAATGCTGAGAAAAAACCGACCATGATCATCATACGCATGCGAAACCGGTGAACAGTATTGGCTTTTTTAAAAATTCGTTCAAATGCAATTTCAATTACTGATGTTCGCCGAATAATATCGCCGATTAGTATAAGCAAAATAATTACACCCAATTGCTCATTGGCAAATCCCTGTAAAATTTCAGAAGGAGAGAGTACACCAAAAATTCCCAGAAAAACTACGGCCACTAAAAATGTATATGCAGGACCAATCCACTCAAGGTAAAGACTTAAAAGGATGAAAACTACCGCAATAATTACAAGTGTGCCTCCAAAAATGTCCATGAATTAATTGTTTGTAAGTGTAACCGGGCGTAGTATGTAATTTCTTTGAAAATTCAACATCAACATTTTTTTATTTATAAAACCAGCTCCCGGGCCTTTTTGATCGAATTCAAATTGCATTTGCAGCAGTTCAGGATAGTATTTATCTAAGCAGCAATAAAAGTGTTCACCAAACAACTGCAAAGCATGTATGAAATAGTAACTTATATCATAACCATAATAATTATATTTATCCGGTTCCTTCTCAAAGAACTTTCTGAAATCATAAACAAAATTATTGACACTGCTTTTATCATAATCTATATAATTAAGATTATAAATATGAGTGTTTAAATTATAGAAAAATTTTACATCAATATTGCTGTAGTTAATTAATCTTGGATGCCCGAAAAGCGTTATTTTATGCGTTTCATTAAGTGTATTCAAACGCGAAATCACATCGCTTACAAATGCCCTGTCTGATGATGGAACAATGACAAAATTGTGTAAACTATCCACAAACGGGTCAAGGTTAAGGTCTTCATCTCCTGCGTAGTAAACTATTTCGGCATATCCTAAATGGGCAATTTCTTCGAGTGTTTTACCTTCGAAAAAAGTTTCTTTAAAGGATTTTACAAACTTTTCTTCCGGTTTATTGCCATTCTTGATAATAATATAATTATCGGCATCGAAGTATTTAATGCTTTCCAGGGTTTTGTTGAACAAAACGTCCTTGGTAGGACTAACCTGAAATCCGAGCGGGTAATCATCGAGAAAATCACACGAAGTGCTGAGCGGACTAACAACCGGAATGTTATATTCCCGGGCTTTTTCTACAACAAGCGGCAGACTTTGACTGTATACCGGCCCGATAATCAGATCAAAATAAGGAAAATAATTATCGTTAATTATCTCCTTAACTTTCACTGTGTCATTTTCAGTATCGAGTATGTGCAAATCAATATTTAAACCTTTTTCGCTTAGTTTATTTACGGCAAGCAAAGCGCCTTCGTAAAAATCTATAAAAATTTTTGAAGGTTCATATATTTTTGGATAAGTCCGGTTCAAATTCAGTGTATCGTTGATATAGCTGTAAAGTGGCAGCATAAGTGCTACCTGTACATGATCTTTTCCTGAGTTTTGCGGACAGGTACAAGTGTCGCGAATCATTAAGCCGGAATCCGGCATGTGCCCGGGGATTTTTTCAGGTATTGTTTTTTCAGGAAGGGTTATTTTATTCCTTGGAAGTTTTAGGTA
Source organism: uncultured Bacteroidales bacterium (assembly GCA_964413185.1). Taxonomy (GTDB): domain Bacteria; phylum Bacteroidota; class Bacteroidia; order Bacteroidales; family Salinivirgaceae; genus Salinivirga. The sequence goes on along the minus strand of CAYPSX010000150.1, from coordinate 7,126 downwards.
TTCACCTGCAACCATTTCCCGTTCCTTCAGATTCGGATTATGTTTTTTTATCGTTCGAAGATCGGTATGATATTTTTCTGCTAAGGAATACTGGGTTTCACCAGGTTTAACATTGTGGTAATAAAATTCTTTATCTTTTATTTCTGGTTTTTGCGCTCGAACATCAACGCCTTCCGTGGGAATCTTGACAACCTGTCCGGGCTGTAAGTTGGCCGGGTCGATATTGTCATTTTCTTTTTCAACCTGACGTGCTTTCACACCATATTTTCTGGCTATTGAGTAAAACGTTTGGCCACTGTCAACAATATGATATATAAAATCGTTGTCGTGTAATATCTTTACAGTTGTTGTATCGGGTGTTGCAGGCAAATATATTCTTTGTCCCGGGTATAGAGTACTGCGAGCCTGGGGGTTTAACGAATATAAATCATTTAATGAAAGATGATATTTCCGTGCAATTGAATAAGCTGTTTCCCCTGAATCTACAATGTGAGTCTCTGGTATTTTAAATTGACTGGTTTTTTTTTCAGGCAGGGATTTTTTAACCGGGATTTTTACTGGTTGACCAACGGATAGTCCTTCCGCTTTAATGTTAAAATTTTCATGCTCTATGTCTTCAACAGTAACATTATAAGCCTTGGCAATCCGGTATAATGTTTGGCCCCGTTTTACAATATGGATGTAGAATGGTTTACCTGAAATAAAAACTTTATTGTTGCTTTTGTCAATTTTAAGAGTATCCTGACCTATTAATTGGTTTCCAAGTCCTAAAAACAGGATCAGTAACAATAATACATTCTTATATATTTTCATTCGAATATGGTTTGTCTGTTTCGTGCTTCAAACCTACATATTTTTTTTTATCCGGGGTAAAATAAAGGGGTGAAATTTTCGTGTAAACCAAGAAAGAAAAAGTATCTAAAGAATGTACGGGATGTCTCTAAAAAAAGGCCCGGCTATCTGAGAGATAACCGGACCCAATCACTAACTAAATTACTGCATATGAAAAAATAGCCATGAATCATCCAAAATAATACAAAACCTATGCCATAATTATTCATAAAGTTCATCATCTGTGTACGTATTTTCAAAGTAAAACGACCTTCGTATAGCCATTATATCATTGATCATCTTAATAGATGATTTTGCTTTTTCATTTTCCGGAGACAGTTGTAAAACATATTTATAAATATTCAGCGCATCACCATATTGTTGTTTCTTCGACATAATTTTTCCTTTCAGGCAAAGCACTTCTATCTGATCACTGTTTTTGCTCAACGTTTCTTCAATCAATTCTAAAGCTTCATTGAGTTGATATTTTTTAATTAGCGATTCAATTTTTTCTATTACTGATTGATTATCCATATCTTTAATTTTTAAAAAAATAAACCGTTTAAAGTTATATTTGTTTATCATATAAAGCACTGCAATTATGAACATATATATGCATGAAGGTACAATGGATTTGCCTTCCATCACACTTGACAAACGTACAGGTTCTTTTGAAATTGCCGGGACATCTTTTCCGGAGGATGCAAGGACATTTTATAAACCGGTACTTGAATGGACCGATGAATATATGAAAGATCCGCTGGACGAATTGTGCCTGTGCTTCAAACTTACGTATTACAATACATCTTCGTCGAAAATATTGCACACAATTTTCGAAAAGTTTGAAAATTTGGTAGACAAAGGGCATGCCATTAGTGTCAAATGGTACTATGAACCTGATGATGAAGATATGTACGAAGCTGGTTTGGACTACAAAGAACGAATTGATATTCCATTTGAAATTCTTGAAATGTAAATTATGAACGATTTCTCAGATTTATTAAACCGTCAATCTAAATTTTTTACGGAAGAAGCAGACCTCACCGTTGAATTCAGAATAAAAGCTCTGCAAAAGCTATCGAATGCCATCAAAAATAAAGAGGATGAAATTCACAAAGCGTTAAAAAAAGACCTTAGGAAAAGTTCTTTTGAATCCTATATTACCGAAACCGGTATTATCAGGCATGAAATTGCTTTTGTCAAAAGCAAGCTGAAGAAATGGGCAAAAAAGAAGAAAGTCGGCACTTCGCAAAAACAACTTTTTTATTCTAAAAGTTATATTCAACCCGAAGCCAGGGGTCAGGTACTCATTTTTTCGCCCTGGAACTATCCGTTTCAACTTATTATGTCGCCGCTGATAGGCGCCATTGCTGCCGGTAATACAGTTGTCCTGAAACCTTCGGAGCATGCACCGGCAACTGCACAAATTCTGGAAACATTGATTAATGAACTTTTCCCTGAAAAATATATTGCCGTAGTACAGGGTGGATCTGAAGTTGCTCAAGCGTTAACGGAACTCGATTGGGATCTTGTATTTTTTACCGGATCAACTGCCATAGGAAAAAAAATATATGCACAGGCAGCCAAACGCCATACACCGGTTATTCTTGAGCTGGGAGGTAAATGCCCGGTAATCGTGCACAAAGATGCCAATTTAAAAGTAGCGGCACGGCGCATAATATGGGCCAAAATACTGAATGCCGGGCAAACATGCGTAGCTCCCGATTATTTACTTGTGCATAAGTCGGTTAAGAGTAGGTTATTAAAGCTAATTTGCGAAGAAATTACCGAAATGCTGGGTAAAAACAAAAAAGAATCAGCCGCGTATGCCAGAATTGTAAATCGAGGTCATTTTGAACGGTTAACAAAGTTACTTGAAAATACCGAAACTTTTTGTGGCGGCGAGGTTGATGCAAATGATTTGTACATCTCCCCAACCATTGTTGATCATGTTCAACCTTCGCATCCGTTGATGCAGGAAGAAATTTTTGGACCTGTTTTGCCGGTTATGGAATTTCAGGATAATGAGGAAGCCATTCGATTTATTAACCGTCAACATCCGCCACTGGCTATTTATTGTTTTACGTCTTCCAATAAAGCTTTTGAATATGTACAGCGCCATACAAAAAGTGGTGGAATAATTAAAAATGATACACTCATTTACCTTTCGAACCTTAATTTACCTTTTGGTGGCGTAAGGCAAAGTGGGATAGGGCGTTACCATGGAAAATTTAGTTTTGATGCTTTTTCTGAACAGCGTTCAATCCTCAAACACTCGACATGGTTCGATCCGAACGTGAGATATCCGCCCTATACCGCCAAGAAGTGGAAGTTTATCAAGAAGATTTTTGGTTAAACGTGTTTTCCGGGGCTATTGGATCAGGTTCCGGAAAGGCTTCCGTATTTTTCCGGTTCGTCTTCATCCAGTACATTGAGCAGGGGCTTAAATTGCTGCCTGATAATTGGCCAGCGGCCTGGATAAAGTTTCACTAACATTTGTACTTTTTTTGTATGCTTTTTTAGTGCATCGGTAATGGCCGGCGCAGTTATGGCATGCTCAAAGGCCTGTCCAACATTGAAACCGGTTAGTTTTTGGTTGTTTTGAAGAACTTTTTGTGCGGCTCTTTCAAGCTTTTCCAATAATTCATAAGTGCGACTAAACTTGGAATCATGAACTTTTTCCTCAACAATAATCTCATCATTAGTATACTTGGGTGCAGTAACCACATGTGAAGCTTCAATTGTAAATCCATTATTCAAAGCAGTGTCTGTAAAGTTTATTCCCCAACTTATGGCTTCGTTTAAAAGCTGCTTAAGCTCGTCGGGTTTTACAGACTGTTCAGTAATATAATCCAGGGCTTCTTCGCTTATTTTAACCGGAATTCCATATTCTTCTTCCACTTTGGCAAGATAATCCACAATGAAACTTTTTACAAAATCCTGCAAGTGGCTTTTTTCTTGCTGATTGGCCATCCGCGATTGCATTTTTTGTATGCCTGCTGCAACTATTTTATCTGACTCGTACTTTTCTATTTCGTACGAAAGCATGTGGTAAATGGTATGAGCTACAAGTTGCTTGTTTTCAGTTGAAAGTCGGTTGTCGGCGTGTGGACCGGAAACGGCTTGTTCATCACTGAAAAAAATATAAAAAAGCATGAACCCACTTTGTTTCTCTGGAAGGTAGAGATGAAGAATACGATTTTTGTACTCATCAAAAATATTGAATTGCCTTCTGGACTCTTTATCACTGTTCAAGGGGGTTTCGTCTAAACTTATCCAACGGTAAAAATGCTTGGTATTAAGGAAGTTGTTTTTCTTAATTTCAACCTTTTCTACAAGTTGTGGAGTTGGATTCTCTTGGTTCGATTCCTGTAATTTAAATATTTCACTGTCAGGTTCTTCAGATATCAACCATATCTTGTCGATCCCCGGAAAAGTACGCAAAAGCGCAAGGGATAACACTTGTGGCAACGGTTTTTTAAAATGGAACTGGAGCATACCTGATACTTTTAAGCAAAATTAAGCAAATTTCATTTAACTTAAAAAAATAAAATTGCTTTTAAGTAAAATTAAGTATAACTAAAGTTTCTTAATTCTGTAATATACTTACTTAAAATGCTTTATATTCGATATGTGAAGTGGTAATTTTGTAAATGCAAGTCGAATATTAAGTAGAACTTAAAAATTCCTGTTATGTTTTATGTCATTGTATTATCTATGCTGATTGCTTTTATCGATTACTCACGTAAACAAAAAAAGCAAAAAAAACATGTAAAAACAAAAAACACAAAATGGTCAACAGAGCAACGGTATTAAGAGTTAGTTTTTACCGGGGTTGTGGTGTAAAATGTATCCGCTTCCGTGAACATTTTCAATATATAAATCGGAATCCTCTTTCAGGTATTTTCGGAGTTTTGTAATGTAAACATCCATGCTGCGTGTAGTAAAGTAGGAGCTTTCTCCCCAAATCTCACGCAGTGCCAAATCGCGATTAACCACATTGTTTATATTGCGTGCAAAAAGTTTCATAAGTGCACCTTCCTTGGGGCTGAGTTTATGCTCGATATTTCCCATTTTTAATATCCGGCGGGAAATGTTGTATGAATATTTACCTACGGGAATTTCCTGTTCATCTTCTTGCGAAATGGATTTGCGACGCAATATGGCCTTAATTTTATATATCAGAACCTCTGAATCAAAAGGTTTTGTTATATAATCATCGGCACCAAGCCTGAAACCATTCAGGATATCTTCTTTCATTGATTTTGCTGTGAGAAATATAAATGGAATATGTGGATTGAATTTTCGTATTTCCTGTGCAATGGTAAACCCATCAATATTTGGAAGCATTACATCGAGAATACATATATCATACGATTGTTTTTTGAAGGCTTCAATGGCGTTTTTGCCGTCATCTATCCAGTTTACGTCATATTTGTTCATTTCGAGGTAAGACCGGAGTACGGTTCCAAAGTTAATGTCATCTTCAACGAGAAATATCTTGTGATTTTGCATCTGTTTATAATTTTGATTTTAGTTTTCAAGCGTTGTTTTATCATTCCTATGTGGTTCAGCCACTGGTAATTTGAGTGTAAATTCGGAACCTTTTTGCAGCTCACTTTTTACCGTCACATCGCCATTATGATGCTGCATTACTGCTTTTACATAGCTCAATCCCAATCCAAATCCTTTTACATTATGTACATTTCCGGTACTTGCCCGATAAAACTTATCAAAAATGTGTTTTTGTGTTTCTTTTGCCATGCCGATGCCTTTGTCACGTACAACTATAAAAGCAAAACCATCTTTTTTTGTAATTTTGATATCAATCTGAGGTTCCTGTGTAGTATATTTAATTGCATTGTCAATCAGGTTGTAGAGCACGTTGGCAAAATGATCCCGGTCAGCATTCACATATATCTGACTATTAAAAGGTTGTACTGTCAAGATGCCTCCTTTTTCATTTATGCGCAACTCCTGATTATCGCATACATCCTGTACAAATTCAGTGATATCAAATTTTTCTGGTGATAATTGAAATTCGTTTTTATCAATGCGCGCCATCTGCAAAATATGTTCTACATGCTTGTGCATGCGTTCGCTCTCTTGTTTGATGATTTTTGTAAACCCTGAAGCAGACTCGCTAATAGTGCGCGACATGGCATCTGTGGCCAAAGATATTGTAGCAATAGGTGTTTTGAGCTCATGCGTCATGTTGTTGATAAAATCATTTTTAATCTCCGAAATTTTCTTCTGTTGTAAGATTGTCCGAATGGTCATGTAAAAAGCCAGTAATATGATTATAGTAAAAACTATTGACAGGATTAATAACCACTGAATGGAGTGGACAAGGAAACGGTTTTTATCAGGAAACGAAACAATTAATTTGGGACTGTTACCATATACATCATTCGGATAAATGTCGGCTTTGTATTGATTTGAATTTCCGGAGCTTTTGAAGCCTTCAGACTTGAGGGCTGGCTTATTTTGTTGAGGTGGTATAACAGCATACTCCATTGGTGTTTCGATGTTGAAATTTTTCTTTTCTGCTTGTAATATGCGCTCAAACTGGCTGAGCTGCAATCGTTCTTTTAAAGGCAAGCGCCGTATTTCGGCTTCAAAAGTCATCCACTGCGACATGGTTTGGAGCTGCCGGCCTTTTTGTTCAAAACGATTGCCCATCATTTTTTGAACAGAATCGAACATGTCAAATATTTGGTTGATTTCACCCTGAAATGGAGAGGCTTGGGAGTATTGTTTCAGTTGTTCTATGGATTTTTTTCGGAAAATCTGCATTAAGGAATCAGCTTCGCCTTGATTTAACGGTTTACCATTTGACCTATATTGTTGTGTGATTGTTGGTCGTACACGGTACATTAACGCCATTTCATTGCGTTCGTTACGCTGTACAGCCCGGTGAAGCATAGCTAAAACCCGGGCACTGAAACGCTTTTCATTTTCAGAAACGGTATTGTTGATCCACAATAATTGAACAATAATAATTCCAACCAGCGCAAAACTAACCAGCGCAATAATATATTTGATTTGTCTTTTCCTCACAAAGTTGCTTTTTTTATACAAAGCTAACATCAATTTCTTGTATGTAATAGTACTTTAACCTTTTTTTAACCCTTTTTAACCGGTAGTTAACCTATTGTTTTACAGCAAATAACTACATTTGTAAATGAGATTTCATAATAGATGTTTTTTCACATAACCACTTATTTTTAGAACTACAAAAAACAATAGTAAATGTTTGGTTCAAAGGAGCCCGGTCCACAGCCGGGCTTTTTTT
>CAYPSX010000149.1:6226-10250 GCA_964413185.1 uncultured Bacteroidales bacterium | reverse complement strand
AAAAATGTGATTTTACTTGTGTAAATGACCATTTTGAAGACAAGCGTAACGAAAAAAATGGAGTTTTCTAGCGGAGACTACATCGTTTTTTGATAGTTACGAAACAACACACTCACCAAAACACTCACCAAACTAAACCCAAGCAATAACGATACAAAAGGCAGGACTTCAACGAAAGTTGTTTCGCCCATAAAAACCTTGTAGAAACCCCGAATACCCCAGTTAATGGGTGAAATCATGCTAATTTTTTGCATAATGGGCGGCATAACATCGACAGGCACCCAGGCGCCGCCTAGCGCAGCCAGAATAACTGTGGAAATTGCACCAAATGCCGAGGCCTGCATGTAGGTTGATGACGCACTTCCCAGCAAAACACCGTAAGATGTGGCAGCAAAAGAAGAAGCCAGGGCTACCAGCACCAGTAAAAACCAGTTTCCGTTCACACTGAGCTGCGGCAAACCCAAAGCGGGCATGAGTATAAATCCCATCAAAATCATTACCGAAGCTTGCAGCAAACAAATGCCGACAAAAACGACAACTTTGCTCAGCATTATTTGAAAGTAAGTAACCGGAATTGTTTTCAGCCTGGCCAAACAGCCCTCTCCCCGCTCCTTGATTATATTTCCGGCGAGGGGCACACAAATCAGGAACATCCCGAAAAGTATCCATGCCGGCACACTGTGCTGCACGGCATCGGGAATTTCAACCGTAGCCTTATCGGGCGGTTTTAAATCGTTAATTTCAATACTTGGAGATAAAATTTGAGTCAATTCCTGAACATGCGCTCCACCGTGCTTCTTGTACACAGATAATTTTATTTCCCGACCGGCTTTCGTCAGAATGTTTTCCAACTCGCTTTTCACCCAAAACCGCGTGGCTCGTTTTACCAGTGGATCGAAAAACAACTGCACCTGCGGCTTTTTAAAATCGGGTTGCGAAGTATTTTCAAGTTTTTGCACAGCATTTAATGCATCGTTTCGCAAACGGGCTGTGGTGCCGGCGGGTATAAAAACTCCAATTTGATGCTCGCCGGTTGTAACGGCACGCTCAACATCGAGCGCACTTTTCGAACTATCTTCAACATAATTTGCCACATAAAACATTCCCGTTTCATTAATGCCATCTTTTATCTCGTTCGCCAACAAATCGTTATCAGAATCAGCTACATAAGCAGGAACCTTCGCATCAGAAATGCTGTAAAAAGTGCGTTGCTGAATGAGTGCAACGACAATAACAAGAATTACGGGCATAAAAAAAACAATCACCACGCCTTCAATATCGCGATAAAGCAAACGCCACTCTTTTGTTATGGATACCAATAATTTCCTCATTGATCGCGAAGTTTTTGACCGGTTAGTTTTAAGAAAACATCTTCAAGCAACCGGCAATCGGTGTGGCGGTGCAATAATTCAACGATTGTTCCCTGTTCAATTATTTTCCCGTAATCGATAATGTAAATGCGCGAGCAAAGTTTCTCAACATCTTCCATAATGTGCGATGTATAAATAATGGTGGTGCCATTGTCATTCACTTCTTTGAGGAATTCACGAATAACATTTCGCGAGTGCACATCTACGCCGGTTACAGGTTCATCGAGCACTAATAACTTTGGTCCGTGTAACATGCCGGCAATTAAATTGATACGACGTTTCATGCCGCCTGAGAAAGCACTAATTCGTTTGTGCAGGTATTGCGTAAGGCCTAAACGTTCAATCAGCGCATATATTTTTGTTCTTAGCAGCTTGGAATCAATACCATACAGACTCCCGAAATACATCAAATTTTCGTAAGCTGTAAGCTTATCGTAAAGGGCTATATCTTGCGCCACAACGCCAATTAATTTTTTAATTTCTGATAGATTCCCCTTAATGTCAAGGCCATTGATTGATATGCTCCCGTTTGTAGGCGATAATAAGCTGCTCATGGCATTGATAATGGTTGTTTTTCCTGCCCCGTTGGGCCCCAGCAAGCCAAAAAACTCCCCTTCTTTCACTTGTAAAGTTAGTTGATTGACAGCGGGTTCAATTTTACCCGGATAAACAACTGTTAAATTCTCAATATCAACCATATTTTTATCTTGCTCTCTGTTGGTCATTTAAAAATTTAATTTTGCAACACGCCTTCATAAATACTAAACGGACTAATTGTATTTATTTCTCGTTTGAATTTAACATTTTGTTTTTCAAACAACTGCGCATACTCTTCCCGGCTTCGTTCTTTTCCATTTTCCATGGTAACCATCATTTGCACATCGTAAATTTTCCCATAACGGGCTTGATTGGGCTTTCCCAAATCCATTTCAACAACTAAAATCCGGCTGCCTGCAGATGCCACCTGTTTTATTTTATCGATAATTAACAAACAATCGTTATCGCCAAAAGCATGAAAAACATTTTTCATTATGTAAACATCGCCCTGTGGTGGCAGTGTGTCGAAAATATCGCCGGGCACAATTTCGAGGCGATCGGCCACTCCGTAAGGTTCAATTTTCTTTCGCGCTGAACTTACGACATGGGGCAAATCAAACAACACTCCTTGCAAATGCTGATATTTTTCCAACAGGCGCGCCAATAAAACACCATTGCCCCCGCCAATGTCAACTATTTTTCTGCTGCTTTTAAATGAATAATGCATAAGCAGTGTATCGCACAGCACATTAGTACTGCTAGCCATTGCATCATTATAAAGCTCATTAACCTGCGGATTATTCTTAAGATACTCAAAAGGCTTCATACCAAAAACCTTATGTGAAGCGGGTTCGCCATTTTGGAGCGTATATCCGAGATTCATAAGAATTTCAATATTTTTATTGTAAAGCTGATGTTTAAGGATAAGCTTCATATTGTTCGGGTTATCTTCCCGTAAACTATTGGATAGTGGTGAATTGGAAAAACATTTTCCATCATGCTCGTTAAAAATGCCTTCTCCGGCCAGAGCCCGCATGAACCGGTACAATGCTTCAGGTTGGGTTTTACTCATTTTGGCCAGTTCTTCAACAGAGAGCACATCATCTTTGAGTAAGTCTGCAATATTCAAATCTATAGCAGCTCGCAGCAAATACGGGAGCCAATATTTTTGAGAACGTTCAAACAACAGATATCTCGCCGGGATTAGACTATCGGCAAGCCTCAAAAGAGCCTGTCGCATTCTGATTGTGTTCTTTGCAAAAAATAAATAAACCTCATGTTGCATGGTCAAAACTTTATACAAACATAAACATTTCAACCATTATCACACAGATAGCAATTAAAATTCCTTACAAATTATTAGAAAAACATTCATTTTACTAAATTGCAACCACTATAAATATACCGAATTACCTTGTTTTACAAAAAACTATCCAAATAATGGCCAATAACAAACAATATAAATTACTGTTAATCAATCCCCTACAAAAACATCAACATTACGCAACCCAGTATACCATGGCTCAATTAATGGGAAAAAGGAACGTTAATACAGCTCTGGCCTTACCCCTTCTGGCTAGCTTAACACCGGATCATTATAAAATAAAAATTATTGATGAAGAGTTGGAGCCATTACCCAGGAATTACCAACCCGATATTGTCGGGATTACGACACTAACACCATCAGTTCCAAGAGCTTTTGAACTTTGTGAACATTATAGAGAAAAAGGAGCTAAAGTAATTCTGGGTGGACCTTATATTACTTTTGCACCTGAAGAAGCTGAAAATAAAGCTGACAGCGTTGTTATTGGTGAAGCCGAAGGACTTTGGGAGCAATGCCTGGCCGATTTTGAAAAAGGGCAATTAAAAAAAATATACAAAAAAAATGAAGTTATCGACTTTAAAACCAATGTAATACCTCGTTGGGATCTGGTTAAAACCAACAAATTGGTTTCACTAAGCGTACAGGCTACCCGTGGATGCCCGTTTGGTTGTGATTTTTGCCTGGTAACCAATATGTTTGGAAGAAAAATGAGATTCAGGGAAATCGACAATGTAATTGAAGAAATAAAAAGCCTGCCTGTTAAAAGGTTCTTGTTTGTTGATGATAACCTGAC
>CAYPSX010000149.1:0-6126 GCA_964413185.1 uncultured Bacteroidales bacterium | reverse complement strand
GATGAATTCGATAACATATACAATTTTGTTCAAGATGCAAAATTACCTATTGTGATGCTCAATATTTTGGGAGCAACACAGGGCACAAAACTGTACGACAAACTTAAAAAAGCAGGTCGGTGGTACGGGAGCAAAAAAGAGTTTCGCGGCGGATTTATGCCGATAATGCATTACAATAAAATGTCGCAAATAGATTTGTACGACAAATACATTCAAACACTTAAAAAACTTTACACCATCGAGGCCATTAAAGAACGCTCCTTACCATTATTCAAAAAAGGATATTTCAAAGAAAAAACATCAGATAAAGACGTAAGTTTTTCAACGAAAATCAGGGTAACTTTGATCATTCTTTTTAATTTTCCACTATCACGGAACAAAGAAAAAAGAAAATTATTCAGTGAGCTTGTCAGGCTCAGAAAAGAAAATACAGTATCAACAACAGCTCTTGTTATGTTCCTCATAATAATGATGGGCGTAAGAAAACATCTGAAGAATGAAAAAACAAACAATGAATTTTTTAGAAAAGAGATAAAAAAAGTAGACAAAGGCCCATGGGAAGAACAAATAAAACAGAATAAAAAAACGCAAACAAAGCAGGTATTATAAAAGCTTACACACCCCACATAAACAACGTTAGAAGTTAGCATACAAACAAAATAGCTATTGATTAAGATAAATAATTTTTTACTTTTGTCCATTAAATATAATCTGAAATAAAAAGAATGAAAGGCATAAACTATGATATTGGCAACTTTGGTCAGGATGACAAATCAGCTGTGGAAGCCAAATTTGATGCTCAAAAAATTGCTTTTGGTCCCATAATGTTTCAGGCCACCATTGCATTGCGGAACCTTGGAATACTTGAAACAGTACAAAAACACAGAAAAATTGGCATAACCATAGAGGAAATTGCCAATGAACTGAAATTGAGCATTTACGGTGTTAAAGTATTGTTAGAAGCCGGTTTGAGCATAGGTATTGTATTAGTTAGAGAAAACAAGTTTTACATCACTAAAACAGGTTGGTTCCTGATCAACGATAAACTTACCGAAGTAAACCTTGATTTTACCAACGATGTAAACTACCAGGGATTTGCCGCACTCGAAGATTCCGTAAAAACCGGCCAGCCCAAAGGTTTGGAAGTATTTGGCCAATGGAGCACCATATACGAAGCCCTGAGCGAACTGCCGAAGAAAACACGTGAAAGCTGGTTTGCATTTGACCATTACTATTCAGATGTAGCTTTCCCTGAAGTTTTGCCCGTTGTTTTTACCGAAAAACCCAAAAAAGGCATGGACGTAGGCGGCAATACCGGCAAATTTGCCATTCAATGTGCTAAATTTGACCCCGATATAGAAATAACCATCCTCGATTTACCCGGCCAACTGGCAGATGCAGAGAAAAACATAAAAGAGCACAAACTTGAAAAACGAATATCCGGCTACCCGACAGATTTACTCGACCATAGCAAAACCTACCCCACCGGTTACGATTTTGTGTGGATGAGCCAGTTTCTCGATTGTTTCTCAAAAGAAGACATCGTACAACTAATCAAAAAAGCTAAAGCTGCTTTGAATGAGAATGGTAAAGTATACATTCTCGAAACATACTGGGATAATCAGCGATTTGAAGCATCAACATACAGCTTACATGCAACAAGCCTTTATTTTACCTGCATGGCCAATGGGTGCAGCCAAATGTACCATCATAAAGATATGCTCGAACTCATTGAAGAAGCCGGAATGAAAGTGGAAGAAGCCCATAACGATATCGGCGTAAGCCATACGCTCTATAAATGTGTAAAAGCGTAGAAAAAGTACTGATTATTTGACAATCAATGCCAAACACATGAAGGAAAAAGACCTGTATATTGATTTTGAACCACAACAACTCATTTATTATGTTGAAAAAGATGACCAGTCTTACGGCCCAATCATGAGTGGTTCACAACTTTCAGCCAACTATCTTGACGATTTTTGGCAGAAAAGAAAAAAACTGGAAGCAGACCTGAGAACACAAATCATTGAAAACAAAATAAGTCCTGTATATTACTACATGACCCTGCAGGAAATGGGGCCAAAAGACCTGGCCAAAAGAATTGGAATTAGCTACAAAAAACTAAAAAAAGTTTTCAAACCCGAACATTTTAAAAAATTAACTATAGAAAAACTCAATAAAATAGCCGAAACATTTAACATTCCTGTGGCGCATTTATTTCAAAGTTTTCTTATAAAAGATACAGATCAGGAAAAATTGGTAATTGAACAAACTGCCACAGAAAACGAGCTATTTCATATAACAAAAATACGAGTTAAATAAGATGAACACACAAACTGAGTTTAAACATAAAATGGCCGCTCACTGCGAAACCGGAACCCTTACCGGCCTACTCGCCGATCAGGGCTTACAACTTACAGAACCTATGTCGTTCGGTATTGCAGGAGGAATATTTTTTGGTTACATGGAGTCGAAAAACTTTCCGTTTCCAACCTTCATTGTAAGAAGCCGCCCGGGAGAAGTACGGGAGATTGTTACCAAATCGCTCAACATCAAACTATTTAAGAAAAAGTTCAAAGACAGGGAGCACGGCATGCAAATGCTTGACAACCTTATTGAAGAAGGTCGCAATATTGGCGTACAGGTAGATTTCTTCTACATGGAATATCTGCCCGAATGGCAACGCGTCCACAATAATGTGCACTTTATAAATGTTATTGGGAAAGAAAATTCAAAATATGTAATAAGCGATAGTTATTATCCAAAAATTGCTAAACTAGACACAAAATTGCTTGAAAAAGCAAGATGGGCCGGAGGCTACATGGCTCCCAAAGGATTTATGTATTACCCGGTTGTTGTAAACACCGACCCCGACCTGAAAAAACCCATCGTTAAAGGCATAAAAAGAGCATGCCGAAACATGTTAAAAATTCCAATCCCATTTTTGGGAATAAAAGGCATTTATAAATTCGCTGATAAGATAAACGAATGGCCATCGCTAACCCGCGACGAAGAACATCTTTCGCACGAAATCATGAAAATAAACATTTTACTCGAAGATCAGGGTACAGGTGGTGCTGGTTTTAGGTACATGTATGCAACTTTTCTCAAACAAGCCAGCGAAATAATGAACAACCCGACTTTAAACGAAATGTCGGAAAGAATTATGAACATTGGCGATGATTGGCGACAGATTTCGTACTTTGCTGCCAAAATGGGAAAAAACCGCGATTTGGGAACCGAACGCATTAAAGAATTGAGTGAAAAAATACGTAAACAAGGCGATGCTGAAAAAGCATTCTTTACAGATTTAAAAAAAATATATTAATATATAAATCGCTATGACACATAAAGATAACGAAACCCTTGCTAGAGAAGTTACTCAACTTATCATTGAAAAATTAAACATTACCCATGTAAAAGCAGATGAGGTAAACGTTGAGGCGCCGCTCTTTAGTGAAGAAAACGAACTGGATCTCGACTCCATTGACGCGATCGAAATTGTTGTAGAACTACAAAAATCTTACGGTGTAAGAATTAATGACGAATTACCCGTTCGGGAAATATTGTATTCAATTCAAACAATTGTAGACTTTTTGAAAAAAGAAAAAGCAACTGAAAAAATTGCTTAACAAAACTATAATTAGTGAAACACTCATATTTACTTGCCGGAATAAAAGCCAATAAGCTGATCTCAATGATATTGAGGAATAAAGGCTTTTCTGTAAAATATTTTGGCAGGTTAGCATTTTTACTGAATGCAGGAATATGGTCATCCATATTTAGCATAACAGAAAAAAAACGTTTCGCCAAACAATTAAAAAACGCAAAAACACCTGATGACCCGTTAATTATAATTGGAAACTGGCGTACAGGAACAACGCTGCTGCATCAATTATTGGCGCAGGATCCGCAATTCACAACACCAACTGTATACCAGGTTTCAAACCCGGATCACTTCCTTATATCAAAAAAATATTACAAACCCATAATGAGCAAAGCCCTTGGAAATAAGCGCCCAATGGATAATGTCAAACTCGGTATAGATGAGCCCCAGGAAGATGAATACGCCTTGCTTAAAACACTGAAAAACACACCTTTAGAAGAATTGCTTTTTTCCGGAAAAACAAGTTTTTTCAATCCCAACAAAATGATGTTACCTTCCTCCGAAGAACAACAATTTATACAACAAATCCGATATTTTTGCAAAAAGCTCGCGTTCAATAAAAATGCCCGGGTACTTTTAAAAAACCCTTTCCATTCCATGCGCATTAACGCACTCATCAAAGCATTTCCCGGTGCACAATTCATACACATTACACGAGATCCGGAAGCCGTTATTCCCTCAGCTATTCACATGTGGAATATTGTTGGGAAACAAAATATGCTAAAAGGGAATTTCAAATCTCCATCCGTAAAAGAAATAGCAAATACTTACAACGTAATTGTGAATGAGGTACGTAAATCATTTAAAACACTAGACAAAACCCAAAAAATTGAAGTTAAATTTGAAAACCTCGAAAAATATCCGGTAAATTGCATAAATAACATTTATCAACAATTGAATATTGAATTTACACCTGAATATGAAAAAAATCTCAAACAGTATTGTGAAGCACTAAAGAAATATAAAAAGAACCGCTATAACCTAAGTTCACAGGATAAATCACAAATTAAAAATATGCTTTCGGAAACACTTCCGGAATATTTTTCAAAACAACCCGGTATAACAGCTTAGAGTAAGATAAGAATTTTTAACATCAAACAGAACGCCGCATGAAATTTCACCTCATATACCCAACCTGGGACAAACTTGAAGGCCAAACCCATTTTAACCTGCCGCCACACGGCCCGGTTGTCATGGCTGCAGCATTGCCCAATTATGTTGATGTTCATTTTACCGATGAAAATGTAGATCCGGTAGAATACGATGAATCCGCAGATATAGTTGGCCTATCGGTTATGCTGACCGCCCAAATAAAGCGCGCCTGGGAAATTGCTGATGAATATAGAAAAAGAGGTAAGAAAGTTATATTTGGTGGAATTTCAACAATGTTACATGCCAAAGAAACGCAGGAGCACGCCGATGCCGTTTTTTTAGGTGAAGCTGAAGGTAATATGGAAGAAGTTTTCAACGACTTTCGCAACAATAAATTAAAAAAAGTATACAATTATATGTCTACGCCGCCCGACACCAGTCTAATCGGGCCGGCCAGGCGCTCCATACTCAACCGCCAAAAATACTATCACAAAGGTATTCAAATGGTTGACCTGTTTCATGCTTCACGGGGTTGTAAATTTAATTGTTTTCCGTGCTGTGTTCCGTTTCTGGGTGGTCGAAAATTCAGGCCACGGCCCATAGACAAAGTCGTGGAAGAACTTGCTACCATTGAAAACAACCGATTATTCATTGTCGATAACACCCTTGCGCAAGACAAAGAATGGGAAATGCAATTATTCCGCGAAATGATACCGTTCAAAAAGAAATGGTGCAGCCACACCATTCAAACCGATCCGAAAGTACTCGATCTTGCGGCGCAAGCTGGCGCATGGTATGTTTACCAGGCGGTTTTTGATACCTCAGACTACATTCGCGACCGAATAAAAATGTACCACGACCACGGAATAAAAGTGGAAGGAACCATTTTACTCGGCACCGATGATCAAACAGTTGACGACATATACCGCTTAATTGATTTCCTGCACGAAATTGAATTAGATTTGGCCGAGTTTACTGTTCTAACGCCTTTCCCACACACCAGGCTTCGCACCGAATTACTCAATGAAAACCGTATCTTTGATAATAATTATATAAACTACAATGCCGGCAAAGTAGTTTATCAGCCGAAACACATGACACCGGAAAAACTGCAAGAATTATTTGGCTATGCGTGGAAAACTTTCTACAAAGAAGAATCGCAGGAGTTTAAAATGTTTAAAATGATTCTTACCGCAATCGACCGGGAAATAAGAGACGGCTCATACAAACCCAGAAAGGAAGATTTGGCAAACCTCTCTTTTGGAAAAAAAATAGAACGATAGAAACGACTATGAATATGGTAAAAAACATCATGCATTATAAAAGCCTTACAATAAGCCCATTATTTTTTCTTATCGTTTTTTTTT
>CAYPSX010000148.1:0-10266 GCA_964413185.1 uncultured Bacteroidales bacterium | reverse complement strand
CGCCGCTTTACCTGCCATTTTTAACCCGGAAGATTTAAACGCGCTCGAACAAGCTTTGCGCATTAAAGACCAGGTACCCGGATCAACCGTTACCGTACTCACAATGGGGCCCGGACGTGCTGCCGAAGTCATCAGGGAAGGTTTGTACCGGGGTGCCGATAACGGGTATTTGCTGACAGACCGTGCTTTTGCCGGCTCCGATACGCTGGCCACTTCGTATGCCATTTCCAAAGCCGTTGAAAAAACCGGGCCGTATGATATTATTGTGGCCGGGCGCCAGGCCATTGACGGTGATACTGCCCAGGTAGGCCCACAGGTAGCCGAAAAAATGGGATTGTCGCAAATTACGTACACTGAGGAGGTTTTGGACGTATCCAAAAAGAAAATAAAAATACGTCGTCGTTTGGAGCGCGGAGTAGAAGTTGTTGAAGGTAAAATGCCCTGCGTTATTACTGTTAACGCATCAGCTCCGGAATGCCGCCCGCGTCATGCCAAACAAACAATGAAATTCAAGCACGCCAAAACAATAACCGAGTTGCAAGCTGCCAATGAAGACTACATTACGCTTTTTGAAAATAAGCCCTACCTTAAAATTGAAGAGCTTAGCGTAAAAGATGTCGATGCCGATACAAAATGGCTCGGGTTAAGCGGCTCGCCAACCAAAGTAAAAGCAATTGAGAACGTAGTGCTCGAAGCAAAAGACGCTCGTAAAATAGAGAATAGTGACTCCGATATCGAAACTATGGTTAAAGAATTAATCGAGAACCATACCATCGGGTAACTAATGTTGAACCAATTAAAACGCAATAATTGTGAATAGTGTATTTGTAATATGTGAATTGGAAGAGGGAAAGGTTGCCGATGTCAGCCTGGAGCTTCTTACCAAGGGACGACAGCTTGCCAACGAGCTTAACACAAAGCTGGAGACTGTTGTTATCGGAAAAGATTTAAAAGATATTGAAAAACAAATAATTCCTTATGGAACAGATGTAGTGTATAAAGCAGAAGATAGACGCCTGGAGCATTATCTTACATTGCCTTATACTTCTATCATTACAGACTTGTTTAAAAAAGAAAAGCCGGAAATAGCTTTACTCGGCGCATCATCGCAAGGCCGCGATTTGGGGCCGCGCGTTTCTTCTGCGCTTCAGTCGGGTCTGACTGCAGATTGCACCAGTTTGGAAATCGGGCCGCACGAAGATAAAAAAGCCGGCAAAACTTATGAGAAACTTTTATACCAGATCAGGCCGGCATTTGGAGGCAACATTATTGCCACCATCATCAACCCGGAGCACCGCCCGCAAATGGCAACAGTGCGCGAAGGCGTTATGAAAAAAGAGGTGCTCGATACTGCTTACAAAGGTGAAGTAAAAACAATAGACGTTTCCAAATCTGTAAAAGATGAGGATTTTGTGGTAAGCATTGTAGAACGCCACATGGAGAAGCGGAAAGTAAACCTCAACGGAGCACAGGTTATCGTTTCCGGAGGTTACGGAGTCGGTTCACCAGAGAATTTCAACCTGCTTTTTGAATTGGCCGAAGTGCTTGGCGGAGAGGTTGCTGCATCACGCGCAGCGGTTGATGCCGGTTATGCCGATCATGCACGTCAGGTAGGGCAGACCGGAGTTACGGTTCGTCCGAAACTTTACATTGCATGCGGAATCAGCGGTCAAATTCAACACCGCGCCGGAATGGAAGATTCATCCCTGATTATTGCCATCAATACCGATGAAAATGCACCCATCAACCAAATTGCCGATTACACAATAAATGGTGATGTGGCTGAGGTAATTCCGAGAATGATTAAAGCTTATAAGAAAAATACGAAATAATTTAAACAAGACAATAATGGCTAATTTCTATACAGACACTAAAGATCTTAAATTTCATCTTAACCATCCGTTGATGAAAAAGATCATAGATTTGAAAGAGAATAATTATGTCGATAAGGACAAGTACGATTATGCTCCTGCCGATTTTGAAGACGCACTTGACAGCTATGATAAAGTACTGGAAATTGTAGGCGATATTTGCGGAAATACCATTGCAGAAAATGCCGAATCAGTTGACCAGGAAGGGCCCAAAGTAGTCGACGGTCATGTGGAGTATGCCCGTGGAACAGCAGAAAACCACGAAGCGTTGGCAAAAGCCGGACTCATTGGCATGTCGTTGCCACGCAAATATAATGGTCTCAACTTTTCCATGGTTCCTTATGTAATGGCTGCCGAGCTTGTTTCGCGCGCCGATGCCGGATTTTCCAATATCTGGGGTTTGCAGGATTGCGCAGAAACCATTAACGAGTTTGCATCAGACGATATGAAAGAAGAGTACCTGCCTAAGTTCAATGCCGGTGCAACTGCTGCAATGGACCTCACCGAGCCCGATGCCGGGTCTGATTTGCAAGCGGTGCAACTCAAGGCCACTTACAACGAGAAAGAAGACCAATGGTACCTCAATGGTGTGAAGCGTTTCATTACCAATGGCGATGCTGATGTGTCGCTTGTTTTGGCCCGCTCTGAGCAGGGAACGGTTGATGGCCGCGGACTATCATTGTTCCTTTATGATAAAAAAGATCAGGCTTTAAGTGTGCGCCGGATTGAAAATAAATTGGGAATTAAAGGCTCACCAACCTGCGAGCTCGTATTCAGCAATGCGCCCGCAAAACTGATTGGAGATCGCAAAATGGGCCTCATCAAATACGTAATGTCGCTGATGAACGGCGCCCGTCTGGGCGTTGGAGCACAGTCTGTTGGTATTGCCGAAGCTGCCTATCGCGAAGCTGTTGAATATGCATCGGAGCGTGCACAATTCGGTAAAACCATTGATAAATTTCCCGCTGTTTACGAAATGCTGACCAATATGGGAGCACGTGTACGGGCAATTCGTGCATTACTTTACGAAACCACTCGCTTTGTTGATGTGTACAAAGCATACACACACCTTTCCGAAGATCGTAAGCTGGAAAAAGAAGAGCGCCAGGAAATGAAGCAATATACACGTCTGGCCGATGTTTACACGCCATTGCTCAAACTTATTTCCAGTGAGTACAGTAATCAAATTGCTTACGATAGTTTGCAAATTCACGGTGGTTCAGGGTTTATGAAAGATTACCCCATTGAGCGCATCTATCGCGATGCCAGAATTACAACCATTTATGAAGGAACATCGCAGTTGCAAGTTGTTGCCGCCATTCGCGGTGTAACTACCGGTGCTTTCCTCAAGCAAATCAGGGTTTATGAGCAATTTGAAATAAAACCTGAGTATGAATACCTGAAAAATAAACTTCAGGAAATGGCTGCAGAATACGAAAATTGCGTGAATATTATTCATGAAATTAACGAGCAAGTAGATGGTAATGATTATTTAGACCTGCATGCCCGCCGTTTAGTCGAGATGGCCGGGAACATTATTATGAGCTGGCTGCTGTTGCTTGATACCATGCGCGATGAATCTTTTGCAAAAAGTATGAAAGTATTTATTAAACTGGCTTATGCAGAAAACAAAGAAAAATCTGCCTACATCAAAGACTTCGAGATTGAAGAACTGGGTATGTTTAAAGTGAGCAAAAGCTAGTATTTTTAAAACCAGGATATAAAAAACGCTTGTTTGCCGGTGTGCAAACAAGCGTTTTTGCGTTGGAGACTATTATTTTTCTTCGATCCAGATATTTTCTCTTGTAATATTGGAGAAAATATTATCCAATAAGGTGGGATTGGAAAGATACAGGTAAATACCATGAGCATCTGAATAGGAAATGTTGCAATTTGTAATTGAAATATTATCTGTTTCAGTGATAACAATCATTCCATTATCATACTCACTTCCACCATACGAAATATTGCAATAATTCAGCATAGTTCCCTGGCTTGTGTGTGGGCCAAACCAGATGTAACTCCAGTCGCCTGCCGATGGCGAGGCTGCTGCCGAAGTAATGGTTATTGGGTTGCTTATTGTTCCATTGGCTGTGAGCTTTGCGTAGTCATAATTGCCAACATTAATTCCCATGTTTGGCCCCATTTTTAGAATGCAACCGGGTTCCAGTGTAAGTTCTGCCGGATTTGATGATGCATCAATCCAAATTCCGTAGGGGACATAATACGGCGATTCGTGAGGGTACCATGTGTAAATTCCCTGAATTTGGCTTTCTGTGATTTCAATACCGTAGTTGCTTGTGCCTGTTATTTCGCAGCTTGGATCAATTGTATGTACAGCGTTAATGTCTATTTTTACCGGATGCGTTCCACAGTTAGAGATAATGTTGTTGGTGAATGAAATAAATTTGGCTTCTGTTCCCACAATAAGGCCATTGTAAGCTGCATGTGAGATGGTGCAATTATTCATTTTTATTTGTGTTTCATACACTTCTACCATGCCATATTCATCAGAACCGCCATATTTAAACTGGCAATAAGCAAGGTTTGTGCGTGTCGATGAGTTGTTTGTGCCGAAATGAACCTGTCCCCAATCTCCCGGCCCCGGATTTGTTGAAGCTGATGTGAAAATTATGGGGTTGTCTTCTTCTCCCACTGCTAAAATTGATCCGTATTCCTGGGCACCGACATACAGCGATGCACCTTCTTTAAAATAAACCGTTGTGCCCGGTTCAATAGTCAGGTCGCTATGCACCATGATGTTTCCGGATACAACCCAGGTTTTGTCTGTCTCCCAGGTAGTTGGCGTTGTAATATCTTCATTAATAGTGATATCTGATTCCGTGATATCATCATCATCTTCTTCATCGCAACCTATTATTCCCAGAAAAACAGTTGCCATTAGTGCAAGCAATAATTTAGTTTTCATTTGTGTAAGATTTGGTTAGTGTTTATTGATTTAGTCTTTTTAACTAATATCTTGTGTTTAAATACGTTATATTTATGCGCCAATAGCTACATTTGGGTGCATTCTATCGAAAGAATGTTGTATGCAGTGGCTTTGCAAAAATAGATAAGAAAAGGGTTGTTTTTGTTGTAAAAAAGCGACAATTAGAGTTCGTGGAATTTTTTCTCAACCAGGTAGTTGAGCTCCAGGTTGCGCAAATACTCTTTTGGCGTTTCGCCTGCGTAACTCTTAAATTCTTTTACCATGTGGGAGTAATCTGTAAGCCCGAATGCGGCGGCGCATTCAGCTTTTGATCGGAATTGATTGTTGAGCAGGTTTTTCAGGATACATTGAAACCGCACCACTTTGGCGTACCTGTCGGGGGTTGTCATCAGTATCGATTTAAAATAACGCTCCAGCGTTCGTTTTGATACATGGCATTTGTCGGCCAGTTCTGTTACCAAAGGCATTCCCATGTTTGCTTTAATCTCATCAAGGCATTTTTGAAGGGTGTTTATTTTATAATGATTATGCCGCGATTGAGTATCTAAAATGGTAAGAATTTTTTTAATGTTTTGTGTAAGGTTCTGAATTGGAAAAAATGCTTTGTAAAGTTGATTGTAAAGTTGTGCGGGAAGGGCTTCTATTGCATCGACCATTATTTTTGCCTGTGTATTGGTATTTGTACCAAATAACGTAGTGAATACTGTAGGTTGAAAAACAAAAATGGCTGTGCGTATATTCTGGCACATTCTGAAAATTACAAATCGCCGGGCTAAATACGGGTACACAATATAAATTTTTGGCAGCGGGCTAAAATCAATTCCGTTATGGCTGAACTCAAATGTTTTTCCGTACTGGAAAATAAGGGCAATATTTGGGTTGGGCATGAATTTTTGCACCTGGGTTTTGAGGGTAGAGTCGCTCTCGTGCACAATAATCTCATCTGTTATGTGAGAGAACTTTTCGGGGTCGATTTTTATACTGCTCACCGGTTTATTTTGATAAAGTAAGTTTTTTTATGTGTCGAGAATGTTTGTAATGTTTCTTAAAAGTTTTTCTTTCTCAACAGGTTTGTGCAAAAATAAATTGCAACCGGCTTCTATGGCTGCTTTTTCGTTAAATTCATCGGTATATGCAGTTTGGGCAATTATGAGTACGTTTTTGTTGAACGACCGTATTTGTCGTGTGGCCGACAGCCCGTCTGTTCCCGACAAATTAATGTCCATCATTATGAGGGCAATATCGTCGTGTTCTTTGCACAATTGAACAGCGGTGTCTCCATCTTTTGCACGTAATGTTTTAAATCCTGTTTCCTGTAAAATGATGTTCAGGTACATAAAACTTATCTCATCATCTTCAACTATTAATGCCAACTTGTTTTTAACAATCGGTTGTTTATCTTTCTCTTGTGTATCGGGTACTTTTGCTTTACTGATGATCGTTTCCTGTGGCAGTGTAATGGTGAATGTACTTCCTTGTCCGGGAGTTGACTCCACATTAATTGGGGCGCCCAGTAAATCGGCGTAGCCTTTTGCAATGGAAAGACCTACTCCCGCGCCTTCATGCAGGCGTGTAGAGCTGACATCTGCCTGCACAAAACGGTCGAAAATAGCATTGATTCGATCTTTGGGAATGCCTTTTCCGGTGTCGTGAATTTTAATGCTGATGTTTTCGTTCGTGTGTTCAACAGAGAGCTTGATAAAGCCTTTTTCGGTAAATTTTATGGCATTGTCTGTTAAATGCCTGAGTATGGTTTCCAGCATTGACCGATCTGTATAAAGGATGCAATTGTCTTGTTCCAGTTTATTGTCAATTTTGAACTCCAGTTGCTTTTCCCAAATTTTGTTTTTCATTTGCTGGTAAACAAAGTCAATAGCTGCGTTAAGTTCAAATTCGGTTTTGTAAACCGTTATTTGCTCGGTTTCGAGTTGCGATATTTCTAAAATATCATGTAGCGTTTTTAATAAATGTTCGCTGCTTGTTTGTACTATGTCCAGGTATTTTTGGCGGACATCTTCGCCCAGGCCGGGTTTTTGTAACAGGTTGACGAATCCCATAATTCCATTGAGCGGTGTTCGTATTTCGTGGCTGAGGTTGGTGAGAAAAATGGATTTTAACTTGTCGCTTTCCTGGGCTTTTTCTTTTGCTTTGACAAGCTCATTGACCATTTGTTTTTTTTCTGTAATATCCTCTTTAATGCCCACATAGTGAGTAATGGTTCCGTCGGGCTCTGATATGGGGAATATTATCTCATGTTCCCAGTAAAACGTACCGTTTTTCCTTTTGTTTTTTATTTCTCCCTGCCATTTTTCGCCCGATTCAACTGTTTTCCATAATATCTTATAAAAATCTTCGGGATGGTGCCCGGATCGGAAATTGTCGATATTTTTTCCAATAACTTCATCGGAAGTATACCCGCTTGTTTGGCAAAATGTATTGTTTATGTACTCAATGCTGCCTGATTTGTTAGTAATAATGATGCTCACCGGGCTTTGCTCCACAGTTTTGCTCATTAAATTGAGCATTTTTTCTGTATCTTTGCTCCCTGTTACATCATGTATAATTGAATGAAGTAAATCTTTACCTTCAAAGGTTACTTTGCTGCTGAAAACTTCTACATCGGCAATTGTGCCATCTGCTTTTCTGTGTTGAAAGTTGAAATGGACATTTTGCCGGGAACGTACCTTTTCAATTTCTTTTTCAATCTGTTTCGGAGGTAATGTATTGATGTCGGAGATTTTCTTTTGCTTCAGTTCTGCTGCGCTCCATCCATAGAATTTTTCGGCAGCCTCATTGGCTTCTACTATTTGGCCATCGTTTGGGTCGATAAGAAGCTTTATGGCCGCATGGTTTTTAAACAGGTTGCGGAATTTTTTTTCACTGGCCAATAGATTAGCTTCTTGCTTTTTTACGTTTGTAATATCGCTGAGAATTCCTTTGAACCCGGTTGTTTTGCCGTTTTCAATAATTGGCAGGTTCTTGCATTGAAGCCATTTAACAGTGTCTTGGGCGGTTATAATCCTGAAAGTGAGCGATAATGGCTGTTGGCGATTAAGTGCTGTATCGGTTTGTTCCTCAACGTACTTTTGATCTTCTTTGTGTATCAACGACCTGAAGCTACGTACATTATCATTAATAAAATCATTTGCCGGGTATCCGGTAAGTATTTCTATACCCGGGGTGACGTATGTAAATGTGTGGTTGTTGTTATTTTTGCATTGGTATTCAACAATCTCAAATTGTGCGTATAGATCGCTAAAATCAGGCCTGCTCATCATCTTTTGGTTGTACTTAAATTTATTGATAAAATTAATAAAATATCATTATAAAATAAAAGATGAGTATATCATTTTTTTATGGGATAATTAAAGGAGATATTGATGCTTCCTTTTAATTTTAGTATCTTCGTGTTTCGCAAAATAGTGCTATGAACGATACATTTCAACATAAGGGACAACGCAACCAGTTGGTGCAAAATATTTCTCGCAAAGGCATAAATGATGAAAAAGTTTTGGCAGCCATTGGCGAGGTGCCACGGCATTTTTTCTTCGATTCAGCTTTTGAGGAGCATGCTTATGAAGATAAACCGTTTCCAATAGGTTCCGGGCAAACTATATCGCAGCCTTTCACAGTAGCTTTTCAAACTCAACTACTCGATGTACAACCCGCCGAAAAAGTGCTGGAAATTGGTACGGGTTCCGGCTATCAGGCCGCGGTTTTAGCCGCCATGCGTGCCCGCGTTTACACCATTGAACGACAAAAAGAGCTTTTCCGTTTTTCGCAGCAAATTATTGCAGAAATGGGATATAAACGCATTCAGTTTTTTTATGGCGATGGTTACAAAGGCAAACCCGCTTACAGTCCGTACGATAAAATTTTAATCACATGCGGTGCCCCCTTTATTCCGCAGGATTTAATTGACCAGCTTAAACCCGGCGGATATTTAGTCGCCCCGGTAGGCGAGGGGCGTGTTCAGGAAATGAAGCGGCTGATCAAAGATAAAGACGGCAATATTACCACCGAAAGCCATGGCAGCTTCTCTTTTGTGCCTATGCTGAAGGGGTTTGAGTAGTTGTGTGCGTATTTGAATTGTTTTGAAAAGTCTGTAGTGGCATTGAATACACTTTTTTGCTCATATTACCTGACCAGCTAATAAAATAAATCCATTGCAATTATAGTTTAGTATTGGCTTACATGTTGCAAAATGAATTGTGAAGAGTAATCAGGAAATGTCGAGAAAACGGAACTATAAAGCCTACGGGAGACAACTATGAATTTGGAGTTCAAAACTAAGAAATGGCATAAACGGCAGGCTATTTCTTTCTCTTTTCAATAAGAGTATTGCGGTTTTCAATCGCATTAATGATGTGGGAAAAGGGTTCTGTAATTTCTGCCCGGGTTCGATTTCTTAAATTGAGAATTTGTATTCCGTGAGTTCCGGTATGTCCTTCAGCGACTTTTGGACTTTTTAATTTTCTGGCCTTAACATTTACTAATACTTCTTTTGCATTGAGCCGAGCTCCCTTTTTTAACATGGGCAAAATGAAATTATTTCCATTCCCTTTTTCTTTTTCAGCAAAATCCAATAATTCCTTTTTTTCTTCTTCAGAAAGTTCTTTTACTATCTCTGCTTCAGCATTTCGTTCACATTTAAACTGTAAAACCATACCTAACCCCTTAATCTTTCTTGGTTTGGCTTTAGCGTAGTATCTTGCCCATAAGTCTACATGTGCTGCTTCTATTTTTTCTTCACTACGATAATACTCCACAATAATTCCTATTTAACCAATGAAACACTATTTTTCAAATCATCTGTGTCAATAGAGAAGAGGTCAGCTACATAATCTACGGTAAAATTTTCCCAGTCAATAAGTTTCTTTACAATTTCATTAATAATAAATATATCATTAGGATTTTTCATCCTTTTTAGTTCAATTGTGTATTTATTCTCGTTTTTTTCAAGCTCTTGATAAAAGTCATCTTCCGAAATATAGTCATCTTCCAGTTTTTCGGACAACTCATTATAAAAGTCTTTCCGCTGCAGGTTTTGGAGAGCTGTAAATAATAATTCTTCGCGGCGCTTTTTGGTATGGGCTATACGCTGTAGTCGAGCTGTGGTTGTTTGCACAAGAGCTTCCTCACTGGGTAATTCAAATTTAATTCTTACTGGCTCATCAGTAGCTTCAAACTTTTGATACTTATTTTCGATTGAATCTGATTCAATCTCTCTAAAAGCCGTGCTGTCGGTTATATTATCATTCATCTTTTATTAGCTTTTGTGAATTATTAAAACATTTAAAAATTACTTCTTTATCAATATTAAGTAATTCTCCCTGTTCAAAGTGATAATTAAAGTTAACCGGATACTCATCCATTGTATTCAATTCTGCAATAAGGTTAAGCGTAAAGTCACTTTCCTTTTTTGAGAATTGTAGTTTTTTGGGT
>CAYPSX010000147.1:0-10336 GCA_964413185.1 uncultured Bacteroidales bacterium | reverse complement strand
TCCTCGATAATATGCAACAATTGATGACTGTTTTTTTGAATTATTTCTGTGTAAAACTGCATTTGATCGAAGGTTAATCCGGGTTTTGACAAAAAACGGCTAAAACCGATAATCCCGTTCATAGGTGTACGAATTTCATGCGACATATTGTGTAAAAACTCCGTTTTCAGTTGATCGCTTTGTTCTGCTTTGTCTTTTGCCATTTGCAATTCTGTTGTGCGCTCTTTGATTTTATCTTCCAGGGAAGTATTTAGTTTCCGAAGTTTTTCTTCTGTTTTTACCAATTTATCAATATCAGTTACCAGGGTAATTGTGCTATTGGTTTCATAAGCCTTGTTTTCAATTTTTTTTGTGTAAAAAAGCAACGATTTCTCTACTCCTATGCTGTATTTCACATTCTTCACGCCATTGAGACTTTCAGGATTCTCGTCATCAATATTTTCACACAGAAATTCATTCACCTTTTTTACGAAAAAATAATTCTGATAATACCGGCGCCGTTTGCCTGTGATTTCCAGCAACGCATCGTTTACCCTGACTATCCGCTGATCCTCATTGGTTATAATTAAACCCACAGGCAACATTTCAATAATCTGGTTGGCTACAACAGATGGCGTTATTTCAAATAATTCGAGACGATTAATTGCATAGACCATGCCCACGGCAAAAACCCCCATGCTCACATCTATTAAAAGTGGCAACGAGTGCTGTGGTAAACCATTTGAAACAAAAACACTGGCAGAGGCAAGAATAAAAGATGTAACTCCTGTGTAAAACATTACTTTTCCCTGTTTCTTTTTCAACTCATCTTTCGTTCTTTTTAAAAAAATGAAAAGCATCAAAAAACTATAAACAACCAAGGCATTATGCAGAATATTGATAAACAATTGAAACTCTTTGCTGCTATAGACAACCCGCCACAATCCTAATGCATTTTGCTCTTCCGCATGTGCTACAACATAATTCTGCTGGATAAAAACAAAAGTCAAAATATACAGAATAGCTGCAATATATGTGCGTTTGCGCGGTTTCAGTTTTTCGACAAATAAACCAATACAAATAAAAGTTAATACACCATAAGACGGGATGGAAATGTGCGTAAGTCTTATGGCCAGATTAGCAGTTTGGCGACTAACATAAGGATTTTCAATAAAAACAAGACCTGCACTCCAAACAGCAAACGCTAACATCAGCAAAGAGACTGCCCTGTTAAGCCCGGATGCCGGGTTCTTTCGCAGGATAAATACACCAAGCGCTATGAAAATCATAACCATGGTGTAATGCATAAAAGTTACTATTAAACCCATTGTATTATTTCATTTCGAAGAATCACTTATGTATTAAACAATAACTAAAAAGCACAAATTAATACAGATTCTATTTGATTCAGAACAGCCAAATTATTTACAGTAAACTAATACAATTTAGTGAAAGTGGAGTGAATAAACACAGGTATTTTAACGCGACAACCACATTTTTGCAAATTTTTAACAGACTTCTGAATCCAGCGTTATAAAAGCTATTTCAAAAATAAACTAAATCCTGAATACGTTAATTCACGGATGTTATATTTTCGAAGTTTGTTGATAATTTCTATACCCGGCTCTCAAATATATGTGTGTGTTATTGTCGCGTTTAACATCGCCTTAGTCAGAGCGCGAGGCATTTTTGTTGATTTGGTAGTAAATTTCAATTTTATTCCGAAATGCAAACGAACTCGCACCCTGACTTCTCGCCAGGTTCAACATCGCATATTCGTATAGTCGCGGCGTGAGGTTGAAAATAGAATATATGGAAGCTTGAAACTGTAATACAACTTTTTTAATAACTCACACCGCGACTTGTCTTTGGATAATTTGTCCGGTGGTATTTGAGTATTTATCTATGCGCTTTAAGGAATTATTGTACTTCGGAAAAAAATTAATTTTCTTTCAATTGTACAATTTCTGAAAGCACGGTGCGCATGTCTTCAATTTCAAGGGGTTAAAAATAAAGAAAGCCGGAATTACAAAAACCGGCCTTTATTTTATCTCTGTCCAATACTGTTAAACAGTCGTTGATAGGGCTCATTTTTTTTCACCTGTTCTTTTGTAATATTTGGGAAACCAAAAAGATCAGGAAACCAAGACTGTAAGAAAAACTCAGCATTTCCTATACCACTTTCATATTCATATACGGTGCCATATCCCTGATCACTTACAACCTCAATCAAATTTCCCCGGGCATCATAAGTATAATTAATTTGGGCAACCTCATTCCAGGTTTCATCATAGTAAATGTATGTTTTATCCATAACTAATTTATCATCCTCATAATAATACTCCCATTTATCCAACGGGGTTAAGTCTTCTCCGTTTACACTGTAAAAAATATTATGCGACAATTGCGACCCATCATAAATGTAGTCAATTTTCATGGTACTTATCCATTCACTTCCATTATAGCTTCTCATGAAACAATTCGAAATTTTACCATCTGAATAATTAACCTGATAATCGTCAGTAGGCGTAAAAACATCATTATCAATACTATATGCAACAGCCGAAACTAATTGATTATTCTCATATTCATACGTCCACCTCATCCTCAGGTTCCATTGTCCGTTCACATACGTATAAGATCTGAATTCTGTAATATTATCTCCGCTAAGCGTGCGTACTTCTTTTGTTGTATCTACCCAGGTGCTGTCTACAAAACTATACCGATGTTCAATAATCTCATCACCGTTTTTAGTAAAATCTGTTTTATACTGATTCTTCCAATCTCCCGTTTGTCCCTGTGTTTTATGGATGGATTGTGTTAGATTTTCACCATCGTAAATATAATCTGTTTGTGAAGTCCGTGAGGATTCATTTTGCATCATTTTAACAACCCTGCTTTCTCCGACATCTATTACATCTTCATCTTGATCTTGGTTGTTACACGCACTAAACAATAGTGCCAAAGCTAAAAATAGGAAAAAAGACTGTTTCATTTCATTAGTTTTTATTAATTATTATGGCAAAAATAATATGATTAGATTTACAAACAAAGAATATTTAATTTAAACAGCCTCGATAATGTTTATATGAAAATTTGTGCTTAATTTTGCTTAACATTTTATTTACATTTTAAGTTCATTGAATGAGTTCAAAATAAGCTAACAAATACATAGCTATGAATACAACAAAAATTTTTCTGGTAGATGACCATAAGCTTTTGCTTAGCAGCATGAAAGTAATGCTCAATAAAGAAAAAGACATAAAAGTTGTTGGAAAAGCATATAATGGCAATGATTTTCTGAAAGAGCTTGATAAAACAGAAATTGATGTTGCTTTAATGGATATTGATATGCCCGGAATGAATGGTATTGAGGCGGCAAAAAAGGCATTTGCCAAAAAACCGGGTTTAAAAATTATTACCGTTTCCATGTTCGACGATTTTGACAGTTACAACAAAGTAATTGAAGCCGGAATAAACGGGTTTGTTGTAAAAAATGCCGACAAAAAAGAATTGTTAGAAGCGATACATGCTGTTCAGAACCAGGAAAAATATTTTTCGCCACAATTGCTCGAGAATGCTATTGAATATATGTCTCAACACAAAGACAAACACAAAATAAGACATCTGCTATCAAAAAGAGAACTGCAAGTATTGCAACTGATTTGTGAGGGTCTTTCGAGCAATGAAATAGCAAGAGATCTAAACATCAGTCCGAGAACTGTAGAAAAGCACCGTGATGCATTACTCAAAAAAACAAAATCGAAAAATTCTGTAACCCTGGCTGTTTTTGCAGCCAGACATAAACTTATTGATACTGAATTGGAAGATTAAACTGTTTTAACGTGAGTTTTATAACGATTTATTTTTTCCGGATGAACACTTTTATGGGTACACCATGAAAATCGTAACCTTTTCTTAGTTGATTTGTCAGGAATCGCTTATAGGCTTCTTTCACGTATTGCGGTAAATTACAATAAAAAGCAAATGCCGGATAATACGTGGGCAACTGGGTAATATATTTTATTTTGATGTATTTCCCCTTAATTGAAGGTGGTGGCGTGCGTTCAATAAGTGGCAATAAATATTCATTCAGGGCCGATGTTTTAATTTTCCTGCGCCTGTTTTCATATACGCGTTGAGCCAACTCCAATGCTTTGAAAATTCGTTGTTTGGTAAGTGCAGAAACAAACAAAATGGGCACATCTTCAAAAGGAGAAAGTCTTCTTTTTATTTCTTTTTCCATCTCTTTAATGGTATTGGTTTGTTTTTCAACCAAGTCCCATTTATTAATCAGCACTACCACCCCTTTATTATTGCGAACGGCAAGATGTAAAATATTCACATCCTGACTTTCGATACCTACGGTTGCATCGATCATGACCATGCACACATCGGCATATTCGATTACACGCACACTGCGCATAACGGAGTAGAACTCCAAATCGGCACGTACTTTGGATTTTTTTCGTAATCCGGCTGTATCAACCAAGTCAAAATTGTACCCGTATTTATTGTACCGGGTGTAAATAGCATCGCGGGTGGTACCCGATATTTCGGTTACAATATTGCGTTCTTCGTCCAGCAATGCGTTTATGAGTGATGATTTGCCAGCGTTTGGTCGTCCGACAACGGCAATGCGCGGAATATCTTCATCGCGTTCTTCAATTATTTGCTCCGGAAGTACTTTCGCTACCTCATCGAGCAAATCGCCGGTTCCGCTGCCACTTGTAGAAGATATCGAGAATAATTGCTCGTAGCCCAGGGCATAAAATTCAGTAGCATCGAGGTGTAAATCGTTATTGTCGACTTTGTTTACTACCAAAAACACAGGTTTCGCTACACTTCTGAGCACATTTGCCACGGCCTGATCGAGATCGGTGATACCGTTCATTACATCAACCATAAACAGAATTACATCGGCTTCATCGATAGCGATGGCCGCCTGCTTTCTTATTTCTCCTTCAAATATATCATCGGAGTTGGTTACATAACCACCGGTATCAATCACTGAAAATTCTTTTCCGTTCCATTCTGCGGTTCCATAGTGGCGATCCCGCGTAACGCCTTCTTCCCCATCCACAATGGCTGCCCTGCTTTCGGTAAGACGATTAAAAAGTGTGGATTTACCTACATTGGGTCTTCCTACGATTGCTACTATACTTCCCATTATATTGTGTAAAATTATTCGATGTAACCAAATTTGCGGAGCCTGCGATCATTGTCGCGCCAGTCGGGATCAACTTTGACCAGAAGCTCCAGAAAAACTTTTTTTTCTATAAACTCCTCCATATCTAACCGGGCTGCTGTTCCCACTTTTTTAAGCCTTTCTCCCTGATGGCCAATTAGTATGCCTTTTTGTGACTCGCGTGTAACATAAATGTGGGCTTCGATGCGTGTAATTTTCTCTTCTTCGATATATGAGTTTATATCAACTTCAACTGAGTAAGGAACTTCTTGTTTGTAATACAACAGTATCTTTTCGCGGATTATTTCGGATGCAAAAAACCGCATAGACCGGTTAGTTAGCTCATCTTTAGGGAAATACGGCTCACCTTCGGGCAAATTACGCATAATAAAATCGAAAACCATGCCGACATTTAATTTATGCTTTGCCGCAATGGGTAATATTGATGCATTGGGTAACAAACCAGCCCATTTGTCCACCAACGACTCCAGATTCATTTGATTGGTTTTGTCTATTTTATTAATTAAAACGAGCGTTGGCTTATCCTGCTTTTTTACCCGGTCTATATAAAAGCTGTTTTTCTCGAAATCTTCTACTACATCAGTCACATACAAGATGATATCGGCATCTTCAAGTGCTGTATCTACAAAATTCATCATTGATTTTTGCAGCTTGTAATTGGGTTTTATGATGCCCGGTGTGTCGGAATATACGATTTGAAAATCATCAGCATTGACAATTCCCATAATTCTGTGTCTTGTGGTTTGCGATTTATTGGTGATGATCGATAGTTTTTCACCGACGAGTTTATTCATCAGTGTTGATTTTCCGACATTCGGGTTTCCCAAAATATTTACAAAACCAGCTTTATGTGCCATAGATTAAGGTTTTTAGTTGAACCTGCAAAGATAGCAATTAATTGGTGGGATGTGCTTATTCCTGAAGCAATTTTTTTAGGTCGATATTGCGCTCCATCACCTCAACGGTTTTGGTTGTAGAACCTTCTGCATACATAAACTCTCCGGTTATAATAAACGGAATATTTTCCAGTCGGCCTTCCTTGGGAACCAGAACATAGCTAATAATATAGGCACTTTGCGAAGGCATGTTCATCCATAAGAATTTTACTTTGCGGTTTACCTTATTATAAACGAACATAGCGCCATTGCTCGATATGGGTTCGGCTGTATAGTCAGGTGGAATGCTTTCTTCAATTTTGCCAAAACCGGTTAGCTGGCCTTTGTTGACCAAAATATTGATCTCTGCCTGACCGCTATCGTTCAAAAAGGGTTTCTGACGAATAGCGCTTACGCCCATCTCCTTAATATAGCTGTACTCAAAAACGACATCATTGGCGGTTGTAATATTGTCCGCCTTTTTAACAGTAACAATATGCGGCCTGGCTTCTGCCCGGTAAGAACCATCTTCGGAAGCTATGGACATTTCGCTGCGGAAAACCTTAAAGCCTTCTAAATTGGGGGCGGCTTTGAGAGAAAGCGTAACCGTAAACTGTTGCGAATCGGGTAATTTAATCCACAATATTTTCACCTGACTGCCATCGAACTCAAACTCCCCGTTCATGGATTTTTTGGGACTGGGTGTAAATCCACTGGGAATTTTAACAAGCAGACGCCCAAAACCTTGGGTATTTCCTTTTGCGATATGGATATTCAATAAGAAATCGGATCCGGAATAAACTTGCTCCGGGCCCTTAACACTTAAATTAACTTGTTGAGATATGGCCAAATAAGGCAAGAATACCAAAAGCAAAGTAATAATTTGCTTCATATACATGAATTTATTTTTTATCATATTTGGCACCCCGGGATTAAACATAGTATTTTATCAAAATTTTTCCAAACATCAAACCTAATGAAAAAAAAGGAAAAGATTAAATTTTTTTCTTTTTCATTTATTGTCTAAGTTCTGTCTGTTATTGAATTTTCACGCTTTCTTTCTTACGTATTTTATCACGATTTTTTATCTTTCTCATACTGCTCTTTGAGTTCAGAGAGTTCCAGCCATCGCAATTCTTTGTCCTCAACAGATTGGTTTATTTGTTCAAATTCAGCAGAAAGTTTTTCTATCTCCTCCGGCGTACCCTCCGGATTGGTCAGTTGTTGTTCTATACGGGCTTTTTTATCCTGAAGATTATCCAGTTCATGCTCAAGCGTTTCGAGCTCTCTGGTTTCTTTGTAAGAAAGTTTGTTTTTTTTGCTTTTGGGTTTTGCTTTAGATGGAACCGGGTTTTCTGTCTGCGTTTTTTTGTTATCCGCCTTACCCTCTGCATACCTGAGTTGTGTGTAATTTCCCGGGAAATCTTTAATTTTTCCATTTTCGCGAAAAACAAAAATATGATCAACAATACGATCCATAAAATACCGGTCGTGGGAAACAATAATTACACTTCCCTGAAACGCATCGAGGTAGTCTTCCAAAACGGCCAGCGTCATGATATCCAGATCGTTTGTAGGCTCATCGAGGATAAGAAAATTTGGGTTCTGCATTAAAACGGTTAGCAGATATAACCTTCGTTTTTCGCCGCCGCTCAATTTCTCTACACGCTGGTAATGCATTTCATTCGGAAACAGAAATTGGTTTAAAAAACGCTCTACGGCAAGCGTTTTTCCATTTCCGAGGTGCACAACTTCGGCAACATCGCGGGCAATATCTATCACAAGTTTCTGTTCATCAAAATCGAGCCCTCTCTGCCTGTAGTAAGCTATTTTGATTGTTTCACCAACTTCAATTTTTCCGTTATCAGCCTCAATATCGCCGGAAATGAGGTTCAATAGTGTTGATTTTCCGGCTCCGTTTGGACCTACAATACCAATTTTTTCGCCGGGCAAAAACTGGTAAGAAAAGCTGTCGACTACTTTTTTATTTTCGAATGATTTGGAAATTTTCTCCAGATTAATAACCTTTTTACCAATCCTTTGCGCTCCTGTTTTGATGGTCAACTCTTCCTCTTTAGTTTGTTGAGCCTCTTCTTTTAATTTCTCAACGCCATCGAGACGGAATTTAGCTTTTGTTGTTCTGGCCTTAGGCATACGATTGGCCCATGCCTGCTCTTGTTTGAGCTTTGCCCGCGCTTTTTCTGTTTGTTGATTTTGCAACTCGGAGCGCACACGCCTTTGTTCAAGAAATTTCTCAAAATTGCCTTCATATC
This sequence comes from uncultured Bacteroidales bacterium, assembly GCA_964413185.1. Classification (GTDB taxonomy): domain Bacteria; phylum Bacteroidota; class Bacteroidia; order Bacteroidales; family Salinivirgaceae; genus Salinivirga. Next base: position 2,000 of record CAYPSX010000147.1, on the reverse strand, counting down.
GGAAAATGGTGTTCTGATCGAGTTCCAGAATACTATTGCAAATACGATCGAGAAAATACCGGTCGTGGGTAACCATGAGCATAGTTGTATTTGCCTGGGAAAGATGGTTTTCCAGCCACTCAATGGTTTTTATATCGAGGTGGTTGGTTGGCTCATCGAGAATTACGAAATCGGGTTCGTCGATAAACGTTGTAGCCAGTGCCAGCCGTTTTAGTTCACCTCCGGACAATGTGCTTACAGGTTGGTTAAGATCCGCCAGGTCGAGATTTCCGAGCATTTGCCTCAATCTTGTTTCGATATCCCAGGAATCTTGCGCATCCATTTGAGCAATGGCTTTATTCATTTTGTCTTCGTTACCACTTTCAAGTGCATGCTGATAAAAGCTGATGGCCTCGCGATGCTCCCTGCAATTCTCCAGCACAGCATCAAATACCGTTAATTTGGGATTAAAATGAGGTTCCTGAGACAAATAATTGACATGAATATCGCTCTCCATAACAATTTGACCACTGTCGCATGATTCTGCACCGGCAATCATTTTAAGTAAAGTTGTTTTTCCTGTTCCGTTTTTAGCAATCAGGGCAGTTTTATCGCCTTTCTCAAGCGAAAATGAAATATCGTTAAAAAGCGTGCGGTCGCCAAACGCCTTACTTACTTGTTCAACCTGAATGTAACTCATGTCTATTGTATTATGAACGGCAAAATAAGTTCAAATTTATCATTACACAAAAAATGGGACATATAAAACAAGAACTTTTCTTGCACCCCGGCTTTATGTACAGGCTCTACATAGCGTACAGTTTTTTTAATTGCTTTGCCGGAGGAAGAAAAATTGGTAAATTTCCGCAAAATTGAATACTATGCGTCATTTTCTACTCCTTATCCTGCTCACAATGGTTTTTACCGGCTGCCAAAACCCAGCCGAAAACCACATCAACCTAAAAACACAACCTGCAAAAGTTGAGCTTTTTGGCAAAGGCATTGTGTCTACGCCGCTATTTGAGCGCGATATTGCTATTTCGCAGTCTGGCGATGAAATAATTTTCACACTCGGAGACTTCACGCACAAAAACCGCTTCCTGGTAACCATTAAAAAAACCGAAAACGGGTGGAGCAAACGTAAGTTACTTCCATTTTCAGGTGAATATCAGGATATTGAACCATTTTTATCTTTCGATAATCAAAAACTTTACTTTGCCTCTACCCGCCCCCTGCCGGGCGAGACAGAAGAAAGCGACTACAACATTTGGGTTGTTGAACGCCAAAACGAAAAATGGGGCATTCCTACACCGCTCGATACATTGATCAATACGGAAGCGAACGAATTTTACCCGGCGGTTGGCAAAAGCGGCAACCTCTATTTTACCGGAACGCGAGAAAACGGCATTGGCAAAGAAGATATTTTCGTGAGCAAATTGGTAAACGGAAAATACCAGATGCCCGAACCGCTTGATACAGGCATAAACACACCCGGCTATGAATACAATGCGTGGGTTAACTTTGATGAAAACCTGATCATTTTTGGCGCTTACGGCAGAAAAGACGGACTTGGCGGCGGCGACCTCTATTTTAGCAAAAAACTCGCCAACGGTTCATGGAGCCCTGCTAAAAACATGGGGCCTGATATAAACTCCGAAAGCCTCGATTTTTGTCCGTTTATTGATTACCCGCGCGGAAATTTTTACTTTACAAGCCGCCGGGCCGATGATGCCCCGGAAAAGTTTGAAACAGTGGAACAACTCGTAAACCGCACCAACAGCATTTCGAACGATATGGGCAACATTTTTCGCATTGATCTACAAAACACCGGCCTTTAATCCAATGCTTACACAGTGCGTTAGATAATGAGAAACATTCACCCAAATTTGGAGGCTTCTTATTTAGTCTTTGCTGACTAATTCTACTTTGACAGATTAAACCAACAATTGATTTTTCGCCTTTTTTTGCCCCGTCCCTTCTATGTTGTAATCCAAATTTCTTTGCAACTTTCTTTTTCATTA
>CAYPSX010000146.1:0-10366 GCA_964413185.1 uncultured Bacteroidales bacterium | reverse complement strand
GTTACATTGAGCTTGCCGAAATGCAATTATTGGAGTTTTCTTACACGCACTAATTTAAGTTTATTTTAAAGCTCTATTTTGTATTAAATTTATCTTGGCTCTATACTGTTAAATATTGAGTTGAACTGATCATTTTAGCCAAATTGTTTTCGGAGTAGTTGATTTTTTTGTATTTTGGACTTTATTATGTAAATCTTAAATTTTACTGTATGGTCTCTTTTTATGAATCTGATAATGAATTCTACAAAGATATTCTTAATGGAGTATTGTATCCCGCGGTATATATCAATAAAGATTTTATAATTGAGGCATATAATGATTCGTTTTATCATTATTTCGATATTCAGCCTGGATCAATTGATAACGTAAGTATAAATAATGTTCAAACCGAGAGTGTTATTTTAAACGAAATTATTTCGATTGCGAATATTTTACAAACAGAACCGCCTGCGAGCAAATCTTTTACAGCAAGGGATAACGGTAGTGAAATAAATATTCATTTTCAGCCACAGTATAATAACAAGGGAGAATATAAAGGTTCTTTGGTGATTATAACAAAATACGCCGCTGGCAAACTAAGTATATCAGGTAGTACCGGCAAACAAGAAAAAGCACGGCAGGGATTTACGAATTATGGTATCGCAGAAATAGACAATAAGGGTGTTATTTTGTATGTCAATGCTACAATTGCTTCTGAATTAAATACTCCCAAAGAGTTGCTTGAGGGCCGGAGAATTGATTCTATTTATTCAAAGCCAAAATATGAGAAACGATTCAACATAATTAAAGATGTTCTGGATAATAATTATCCGATTGAATTTGAGGAGCATCGGGATGGGCGTGATTTTCATGAAATATTTATCCCTGATAAGGAAAGAAACACCATAAAAATAATTACCAGGGAACTTACACAGGAGAAAAAAGCTGAAAAAGAGCTCCTGTTAAGTGAAGCACGTTACAAAGCATTATTTGAGTGGGCTGCAGATGGCATTTTGATAGGCAATGCTGAGGGCATAATAATTAATTGCAACAATAGCATTACAGAAATTAGTGGTTACTCAAAAGAAGAAATTATAGGAAGTAGTATAAATTTATTGTTCGATCAACATGAGTTAAAAGGGAAACCTTTCAATTATAAAGATATACACGAAGGTAAAACCATCCTGATGCAACGTAAGCTAAAAAAGAAAGACGGACAGTTGGTGAACATCGAGATGAATACCCGTAAGGTTGCCGATGGCAGACTGCAAACGTATATGCGCGATATTTCGGAGAGGATTGCTGCCCAGGAACGGATTAAACAGCAAAATGATGAGCTTGTTCAGGCAGAAGAGGAGTTGAAAACTACAAACAATGAGCTGATTCAACTTACAGAAAAGCTCATAAAACAGAAAAAAGAGATTGAACTTGCTAAAGAAAAAGCTGAAGAAAGCGACAGATTAAAATCGGCCTTTCTTGCCAATATGAGTCATGAGATACGCACACCCATGAATGGAATTATGGGATTTGCGCAAATGTTGAAGCGCGGGAATTATCCGCAGGACAAGCAGCGTAAGTTTTTGGGTGTTGTACATTCATTGACCAAACATTTGCTGCAAATTATAAACGACATCGTTGATATTTCAAAAATCGAAGCCGACCAACTTTCCATCTACAAAGAAACATTTCATGTAAATGATTTAATGCATGAGGTTTACAATAATTTTGCTGAAGAAATTGAAAACCAAAAAAAGGAAAACCTTAGTTTAGTTCTTGAAAACCACCTTCACAGACAAGAAGCATTAATCAATACCGATAACATCAGACTTAGGCAGATACTGACCAACCTTTTAAGTAATGCCGTGAAATTTACTGATGAAGGCACTATAAAAATTGGTTATACATATAGTGAAGGTTGGTTCAGGTTTTTTGTAAAAGACACAGGAGTTGGTATTTCTAAAACAAAACAAAACGAAATATTCAATCGTTTCAGGCAAGCCAATGATGCTATGACACGTAAATTTGAAGGAACCGGACTGGGGCTTTCCATTAGCAAAAGTTTGGCAGACAAGCTGGGGGGCCAGATTGGGGTTGAGTCTGAAAAAGGAAAAGGATCATGTTTTTATTTTAATATTCCACAAGGGGAGGTTACGAAAACCTTAACAGGTAGTAAAGCAGAGTATGAGTTCGATTACAATTGGAGCTCCCGAACAATTTTATTGGTCGAAGATGAAGAGGCAAATCAGTTGTTTCTTGAAGAATTACTTGAAGGAACCGGAGCTCAAATTTTAATTGCTGCATCAGGAAGCGAGGCTCTTGATTTATGGCAGAAAAGTAAAAAGATTGATCTTATTCTTTTGGATATTAGATTGCCTGATGTTTTGGGGCTGGTCATTGCAAAGAAAATTCGGGAAACCGACAGTAAAGTTCCAATTATTGCTCAAACTGCATACGCAATGGGGAATGATCGGGAAGCATCGTTGCAGGCTGGTTGTAATAACTATATTTCAAAACCCATTGATATTTCGCTTCTCCTTTCAATGATGAACGATTATTTGGGATAGGTGTTTTTGTTTTGGCCGGAATAGTTCCTGTAAAAAGCTGTCCTGCCATAAAAAAGGCATGAACAGCTTTCAGGAATTTTGAGATAATCTTTTAAATGGCAGCGCTGGCAGTTTCCATCTTTCTGTCTACTTTTTTAATCATTCCCTGGAGCGCTTTTCCGGGGCCAACTTCCGTAAAGCTTGATGCGCCGTCGGCAATCATGTTTTCAACAGTTTGAGTCCATTTTACCGGAGCAGTCAACTGTTTTTTTAGGTTTTCTTTTATAGCAGCAGGGTCTTTTTCAGGTTTTGCCGTTACATTTTGATAAACCGGGCAAACCGGTGCTGCAATTTCAGTTTCATTTATGGCCTTTTCAAGTTCTACACGGGCAGGTTCCATCAGTGGTGAGTGAAAAGCCCCGCCTACCGGCAGTTTCATGGCACGCTTAGCGCCTTTTTCTGTTAGTTGTTCCACAGCTTTATCGATACCGGCAATGGAACCGGAAATAACCAGCTGACCTTTGGTGTTATAGTTGGCTGGTATTACAATTTCATCAATATTCTCGCAAACTTTTTCTACTTCTTCATCGGGCAAACCAATAATGGCAGCCATTGTAGAGGGCTCCAGTTCGCAAGCTTTTTGCATGGCCATGGCCCGCTTTGATACCAGTTTTAAACCATCCTCAAACGACAATGCGCCTGCAGCAACAAGTGCAGAAAATTCGCCCAGTGAATGTCCGGCTACCATATCCGGCTTAAACTTATCTCCCATCATTTTTGCTAAAATTGTGGAGTGCAGAAATATCGCCGGTTGCGTAACTTTGGTTTGTTTTAGGTCATCGTCTGTACCCTCAAACATAATATCGGTAATTCGAAATCCCAGTATTTCATTGGCTTTTTCGAACATATTTTTGGCTTCGGGATAATTATCGTACATATCTTTTCCCATGCCAACATATTGGGCGCCTTGCCCAGGAAACACAAATGCCTTCATAAGTTTCTGTTTTTTATGATTAAAGCGGATGCAAAGGTAAGGTTTTGTTGATTTGGGAAAGAAAGTTTTTCGCAAAAAAGAAGAAAAAAAGGCAGATGAAGAATCAGCTGCCTTGAGGTAAGTTAAAAAGTTTATTTGCTACGACAATTTTGAGCCAATTAAGTGGATGAATTCTTCGCGTGTGGCTTCTTTTTCCAAAAATGCACCGGTGAATGCCGAAGTTGTAGTAACGGAGTTTTGTTTTTGCACACCGCGCATTTGCATGCACAGGTGCTGCGCTTCAATTACAACTGCAACGCCAAAAGGTTCCAATGTGTTTTGTATGGAGTCCCTGATTTGATTTGTTAAACGCTCCTGAACCTGTAACCTTCTGGAAAAAACTTCAACTATTCTGGCAATTTTGCTCAGACCTGTAATATATCCATTTGGAATGTAGGCTACGTGAGCTTTGCCGATGAAGGGTATCATGTGGTGTTCGCACATGGAAAAAAGGTCAATATCTTTTACGATCACCATGTGCTTATAATCTTCCTTAAATTTAGCAGAATTTAAGATGTCTTCAGCACTTTGATGGTATCCCTGCGTGAGGAATTGTATAGCTTTGGCTACTCGTTCCGGTGTGTCGAGCAAGCCTTCACGTTCAGTGTCTTCCCCAATTGTATCTAAAATGCCTTTGTAATGTTTGGCCAGTTTTTTTGTGGTTTCATCATTATACTGATCAATGCGGGTATACCCGTCATCGAACTGATTACCATTCGCTTTGATTCTCATATTTTTTTTGTTTGCAGTTGGTACACAATAATCATTCCCCAAAGTATTCTACATAATTATTTTCTGTTTCAATAATTTTTACACAGTGTAATTGAGCGCCAAGCAGTTTTACAGGGTGCTCGAGTTGCTTCCAGAATGCTCTGGCTAAGTTTTCTGACGATATTAAATGGTCTTGAAGAAAATCCACCTCAATATTAAGGTTTTTATGATCAACTTTTTCAATAATGTGTTCTTTTATTATTGTACTTAAGTCTTTTAGGTTTACCACAAAACCTGTTTCTTTTTGTACTTTGCCTTTCACCGTTACAAATAATTCGTAATTATGTCCGTGCCAATTTGGATTGGAGCATTTCCCAAAGACATCGAAATTCTGTTTGTCTGTCCACTCTTCCCGGAACAACCGGTGAGCAGCATTAAAGCGTTCCCTGCGTGTTACATATACCATAATCTTGAAATTTCAAAATTAGCTATTTCGATTTGAGCGGAATCGCTCAATTTGGGTTAAAGTTAGTTGAATAAAAAAAGATTCCAATAATCACCCTGAGTAATTTGCCTGCTTTTAGAAAATAGTTCATGGAAAACTTGTAAGTTTGCTGAGACGAACCGAACCAAGATTTGTCGGTCGGGAAGGGGTACATACGAGCATGATTATTACGAAACCAAAAAATCGTGTGGCGAATAATTGAAACATGGCGAACTCCATCTGACCACTGGAAATAAAAAAATTGATGGAATCATATAAATTTGTAAAATTGAATAAAAAGCATTTATTGGTCGCTGCAACTCAGCTTGAGTTAACTCATTTTGATACAGAATTTAATATTGTAGCTGAATCTCCATTAGTTTTTGATGTTTGGCCTGATACACAGTTACTTATAACGGGTGTGGGGCAGTATAATGCAATATTTAATTTGATGCAATATATCAACCAATTCGGGCCACCCCGGGATATTGTCAATATTGGAATATGCGGGAGTTTTACTGAAAAAAGTCAACCCGGAACGCTGGTAAGTGTTTCTGTTGATGTTGCAGCTTCGCAAATTGTAGAAGAAAGTGAAGAGTGGCAGACGTGGCAAGATGCCGGTTTGCCTGTTTCATGCGGCAACACGTTTCGTCCCGAATTACCCAATTGGGCTGAAAAACTATCACTACCCGAAGTTCGTGGCATTACAATTGATTTTATCACTGATGATAAGTTGTCTATAGAAAAAAGAAAAGCTTTTTTTTATGCAGATGTTGAGTCAATGGAGGGAGCAGGTATATTTTTTGTAGCTACAAAATATAAGTTGCCGGCCATTCAAATACGGTGTGTTTCCAACTTTGTGGGAGAAAGAAATAAAAGCAATTGGAAACTAAATGAATCTATTGGCCGTTTAAATAGTTTTTTACAAACCGAACTCAAACCGTTAATAACCTAACATGAATTTAAAACTTGCTTTTTCTACATGCCCGAACGATACGTTTATGTTTGATGGTTTAGTTCACCAGCGTATTGATACTAAAGGCTACTCTTTCGATGTGGAAATGGCTGATATTGAGGAATTAAACCTACAGGCCTCACAAGGAGAAAACGATATTACCAAGATTAGTTTCAATGCATTTGCCCAATACACACAACAGTATCAAATGCTCACTTCCGGTGCTGCACTGGGTTTTGGAAATGGTCCATTGGTAATAAGTAAGCATAAAATTTATCCTGATGAGTTGCACGATGTAAAGATTGGTATCCCGGGCGAGAAAACTACTGCAAATTTATTGCTGAATATATTGTTTCCCAACGTCCAAAATAAAAAGGTTTATCTTTTTTCTGATATTGAAGATGCCGTATTGGGGTGCGAAATAGATGCCGGTTTGATTATTCATGAAAGCCGTTTTAGTTACAAAAAGAAAGGTTTGAAAAAAGTTGTAGATATGGGCGAATTGTGGGCGAAAGAGAAAAAATTGCCACTACCATTGGGAGGAATTGCCATAAAACGGGATTTAGATGATGCTGTAAAAACAGATATTCAAGATTTAATAGCAGATAGTGTTGATTTTGCCCTGAAAAATCCAAAAATATCGTATGAATTTGTAAAAAAACATGCCCGGGAGCTAGATGATAGTGTTATTTCGAGGCACATCGATTTGTATGTAAATAGATACAGTATAAATTGCCAGTCTGATGGTAGGGAAGCCATTGAGTTCCTTGTTGGCGAAGCAGCAGTGTTAAACCAAAAACCACTTCACAAATCCATATTCATTAAATAAGCTCAATGAAACATATTTTTATCAAATCAGTCTTGTTTTTGGTTTTAGCTGTTTTTCCTTTCATTTTAAACGCACAATCAAATGGAATATTAAGCTATTTTGAACCGGCACCTTTTGATACAACGTATATCAAATCATTTCGTGACGATCTTACCCTGGGCATTACTGTGCCACAAAAGTATGTCAATTTTTCGCTTAGCGATTTACAAAACGACCAATATTTAGATTATCAACCTAATACAAGCCTGTCAATTGGCCTAAAAGGCGCTTATAAAATGCTTGCACTGAGTTTGGCAATTGGATTGCCCAAAACTACCGAAGATGTTGAGAAGTATGGAGTAACGGAGAAAATTGATTTGCAGGCTAACATCTATTTGCGAAAATTTGTCGTCGATGCATACTTTCAATATTATAAAGGTATGTACCTGGAAAATATGGAAGAGTATTACCCGCTATTTCCTGATAATAGTTCTTATTACCAACGCCCGGATCTCGTTTTTATTAATTTAGGTCTCTCGGCAAAGTATATTTGGAACAACAAGGAGTTTTCATACAAGGCAGCGTATGATTTTAACGAAAAGCAGAAGATAAATACCGGTTCGTTTATAACCGGTGGTTATGTTTTTCTCAGCGGAGCACAGGCTGATTCAACTTTTGTGCCACATTTTGCCCGGGATAACTTCAGAGACAGTAGTCTTTTTGCAATGGCATCTTCATTCAGTGTTGGAGTTTCGGCCGGGTATACATATACATTTGTTATAGCACAAGATTTTTTTATATCACTTGCGTTGGTGCCCGGTGTCGGACTTCAGTTTTTCTCAGCAGAAAATGAAGAGGATGCTCAAATTGCATCTAAAACAGGGTTCGGAATTTCTACAACGGGTCGCATTGCATTGGGATACAGTAAAGAACGTTTTTATAGCGCATTAACTTTTGTAAATGGCAATAGTAATATTTTTAATAAAGGCTTAACAGCCGTAAATTTTGGATATGGAAATTTGAGGTTTACAGTGGGATACAGGTTTAAGTTAAGGAAGAAGATTTTCTGATTAAAATCAATTTACAACTCATCACCAATAATATTTCAAAGTAAACTTATTGAATAGTAAAACCCGACTTCGAAAAAAATACCTATTTTTGCAATCAAAATTATAAGGATATGAGTGAAATGCAAGATTTAAAGAACACAGCAACGCAAGTCAGGCGCGATATAATCAGAATGGTACACGGAGTTTCATCCGGTCATCCGGGGGGCTCACTGGGATGTGCAGATTTTCTGACAGCACTTTATTTTAAGATTATGGAGCATAATGCCGGGTCTTTTGATATGGACGGTAAAAACCAGGATCTTTTTTTCCTCTCAAACGGGCATATTTCGCCTGCCTTTTATAGTGTTCTGGCGCGCAGTGGCTATTTTAGCACAAAAGAACTTGAAACTTTCCGGAAAATTGATTCTCGCTTGCAAGGGCATCCGACCCCTGAAGAAGGGCTGCCCGGCGTAAGAGTTGCTTCAGGCTCGCTTGGGCAGGGGCTTTCTGTTGCATGTGGCGCCGCACTGGCAAAAAAATTGAACAACGATAAAAAACTTGTATACTCCCTGCATGGCGATGGCGAATTGCAGGAAGGCCAAATCTGGGAAGCTGCCATGTTTGCTTCTGCACGAAAAGTCGATAATCTAATAGCTACAATCGACTACAACGGCAAACAAATTGACGGGCCCGTTGACGAGATAGTTCCTTTAGGCGACCTGAAGGCAAAATGGGAGGCTTTCGGCTGGATTGTTTTTGAAATGGATGGGAATAAAATGGAAGATATTCTCAAAACAGTTGAAAAAGCTCAAAATGCCACAGGAAAAGACAAGCCGGTTGCCATTCTGATGCGCACTGAAATGGGCTATGGCGTTGATTTTATGATGGGCACACATAAATGGCACGGTGCTGCACCTAATGATGAGCAGGCTGAAGCTGCCTTAGCGCAATTAGAGGAAACCCTTGGAGACTATTAGAATTAAAAAGTTTTCACTAAAATATTATCAATCAAACAAAAGAGTGCGTAAAATTACGTGCTCTTTTTGTTAATTATTCCTGTAACAGCTGCTAAAAGAATAATCAATACGGTAAAGAAAACAGCTACCCGGCCAAGATAATTCCCGTTTTTGGAAAAATAGGTCATTTCATCATTTACAGCAAGCGAGCTGCGAATGGCTGTTGGTACCCACCATTTCGTAGGCTTAATAACATCGCCCCGCTGGTTTATGAATGCAGATATTCCTGTATTGGCAGAGCGAGCTATGCTTCGCCGGTTTTCAATTGCACGAAGGCGTGCGTAGCGCATGTGTTGTTTGTAGCCGGGTGTGTTTCCCCACCATCCGTCGTTCGTGATAATAAAAAGTAATCCCGCTCCTTTTTTCACATAGGAGGCTACATATTCCGGGTAAATGGACTCATAGCATATTATGGGACCTACTTTTGTACCTTGAAATGAAAAAACCGAAGATTCTTCCTGGCTGCCCAAACTCCCAACAGTACCGCCCAGATCGGCAGCAAGATTATCGAGAAACTTAAAGTACTTGTAGTAGGGAACTTTTTCTACCCCGGGTACAAGCTTCGATTTGTGGTAAAAGTCAAGGCCGTACTTATTTATCTGAATAGCAGCATTGTAACGATCGTAGTAATTGTTGCTGTTTTTGTATTTTCTTGCCGTATGTGGGATTTCGCTTTCAGCTTCGAATTCCCGGCGTGTTGATGCACCCACAATAAACGATACATGGCCATTTTGCCGCAGGAACTCCTCAATCATTCTGATCGATGTGTAATGCCGTGCATGTCCTTCCCAAACTCTTTCTACAATAGCAGTTTCCGGGCCAACAACAAATTTTGTTTTTTGCGTTATTTTGTTGTCGGCCAAAGATAAAAGCCGTGAAATTTGGTCGAGTTTATCCATAGAACCGAACTTTTCATGGTACGGATCAATATTAGGCTGTAAAATAACTATTTCTTCTGGTTCTCCTTTTTCTTTGTAATTATTATACCTGATAAAAGAAAAAATGATTGGTCCCAATATTAAAAGCAGAATAAGTGCCGAATTGGCAATTATACGTTTTTTCATTGTTGTTCGCTGCAGAACTAACTCCGAAATGCCTGCAACTATGAGTATGTTGATCAGCAGAACCCATAAACTTCCACCCAAAGCACCTGTATATTCATACCATTGTATCCATTTTATGCTGTCGGCAAATACATTTCCGAGCGTTAACCAGGGCCACGAAATTTCGGTGTTGAAAAATAAATACTCATAGCCTATCCACCAAAAAATGAGTGCAAAACGCCCGACTTTCTTTTTTGAAATTCTTCGTGATAAATGATATAACCAAAAAATAAATGCCATTAATGCAGTATTGGCAAGCACAGCCATTATTGCACCGGGGAAAGTTGCTTTGTAAATCCAAAATGTTGTGAATACATTCCATATAAAGAAAGACAGGTAACTGTAATTGAAAACAGCAAAATGGTTTTTTCTTGTGTCAAGATAGTATTCTTCCAGCAGCAAAATAGGTACAAAGGCGAAAAAAACCAAAAAGGTTGCCCATTGCCAGTACCAGACCATGGTGAGTAGCAGGCCGCTAATAATGCTAAGTGATAAACGTAAATAGGGTTTCATCGGGATTGTATTTTTTGAAGTACAAAAATAGCAATCCACATGCAAATTCACGATGTAAGGGGTAATATTATTTTTGGTTCTGCTTGATAAGTCCCGAATACACTAAAAAACATTAAGTAGAGCCTGTCCATAAAGCTACGGTTTATACACAGCTCGACTTAATATACTGAAA
>CAYPSX010000145.1:0-10366 GCA_964413185.1 uncultured Bacteroidales bacterium | reverse complement strand
ATGTGCAGGGTAAAAAAGAATTTGCCGACTACATCAAAAAGCAAATGGAAATGATTTCTGTCGAAAACACCGACCTTTTCGGTAAAACATACAGAATCAAAGTGAATTTTGACTTTAAAACTCGATAAGACCAATAAAATTTTCGAAAAATGAGCCGGCTCAGTGCCGGCTTTTTTTATTCAAATTTGTTGTCTTTCAGATATCTTTCGCACGTAAAAGTTATGTCCGCCATAATTCGTTTCCAGCAAAAGCCCCCTGTTCAATAAATTCCGCACAAGCGACCAATCTTTGCCATCTTTCCGAAGAAATTCCTCAAGTGAGTCATCGCGCATTGGATGAACAGCAGTTATACCCAAAATATCTTTTTCCGTATCTCCCGTATGCGCAAAAGCATTGCCTTCGTGACCAATAAGGTACTCTACTTTTTTCATTCGATTGGAGAAAATTTGAAACGCTTCATTTATCTTTTCTTCAGATGCCGGTTTTACATCTTTTCGGGCCGGACTGCGTGTTGGAATTGAAATATACGCTGTATGTGGCAATAATGTACTAATAAAAGCTGCAATTTGCTCCATTTCATGGGTTTCGTCATTAACTCCATCAATCAGCATAGTTTCTGTAATTAATTTGCCAGTATATTGCGCTGCAAAAATCTCCAAACCTTTTTTAATCGAATCAAAATCAAGTGACCGATGTGGATGATCAATCTTCCGCCAAACATCCTCATGAAAGGCATCAACTTTTACAGAAACCAGATCAAGTTTCATGAGTTCATTGCGCACATCCTCTCGGTCAATCAAAGAACTATTTGTAATGATGGCCAACTTGTAAGGCATATCTTTCAATCCGTCGATTATTTCCACCAGGTTGGCATCAAGTGTTGCCTCCCCATCAGGCACAAAAGTCAGGTAATCGATTTTTTCGTTTCGTTCCTCCGCAACTTTCACCTGTTTTTTTACAGCCTCAATAACTTCCTGCGGTTCGTAGTGTCTGCGGCGCTGAGCTTCCATTTTCACAGCACGGCCCAACTGACAATAAATACAGGCATAAGAACAAATTTTTGGCGGAATATTGTTGATGCCTATACTTTTTCCTAATCTGCGGGAAGGAACCGGACCGAAAACAAAATCTGACATATCTAAAACTTTTTATTGAACATATGTTCGTTTGGCAAATATACTAAATTTGTAACTTTTGAAAAAAGAAAAGATTACAGACTATTTTGATGGTTTCCCTAACGCATTAAGAAGACATAAATAGCTAGCTGACTGATAATTACCAATCTATCATTAAAAATTCAAAAAAAAATGTATTTTTTTTGAATGATATGCAACGTATCACATTTTGGGTCGTCATACATACAGAAACCCAAAATTAAAACCCATTAAACCAAAAAGATTAACCCTTAAAACCTAAACCCATGAAAAACTTAAAAACACTAACCGCCGCACTTTTCATCGCACTGATGTTCAACACAACTGCAAACTATGCTTTTCCCGCAATTGCAGCCACAGCAAACTCCGATCACGAACTTTACCAGGCCATTGAGCAACTGGTACAATTTCCCAAAGAACTGGCCGACCGCAGCGAATCTGCCTATATTTGGACTACTTTCCGCGTAGATGAGCAAGGCTGGATTGAAGTAAAAGATGTGCAGGGCAAAAAAGAATTTGCCAAATACATCAAAAAACAAATGGAAATGATTTCTGTAGAAAACACCGACCTGTTTGGCAAAACATACAGGATAAAAGTAAAATTTGATTTCAGAACCCGATAAGAAAATTATCAAACACAGAAAAGCCGGCAAAAGCCGGCTTTTTTTTTAACTGTTTTCGGGGGGCGGAAAGCGGAAATCTGATAACTGAGTAAGCTGCCCTCACAGGCTTGGTCGCCCCCTAAAAAACTCCCAAACAATTTTCCCTTTTTTGCGTTTAATGCGATTCAAAGAATAACACTTAACATTTCTTATTACTAAAATACTTAAAACCTACGCTATATGAAATACTTTAGTTTCAGATTCCAACTCCCAACCGTATGACTTATTTCACGTGCAATATGGCAATAGTTTTCAACCCTGAAAACCGAAACTTGTGAATGGTACCAAATTAGCACTTAACTGTCCACTTCATTTCGTAAACGGGAAAAACCATTCAGAAAAACAAACGGGCTTTACTAAAATAAAAAATAGCTCAATACAGAAATCAAATATCTACTGAAACAACTATGCGCCAAGAAGTTCCAAAAGGTGATGTTTTTTATCGCGCGCCACGGGAACCCGGTCTCCGTTACTCATAATCAGGCTGCCACCTTTCCCACGTTCATATTTATTGATATGTGTCAGATTTACGATAAAGGATTTATGAACGCGAAAAAAGGTGTATTGGGCAAGTAAATCTTCATAATAAGCCAACGATTTTGAGGCGACATGCTTTTTTTCGTCAACCATATTGAATTCTGAGTAGCTGGAGCAGGCTTCAATATAAACCAAATTTTCTATACTAACGAAAACAACGCCATCGGTGGTTCCGACAGAAACTTTTCCAAGCTTTTTGGCTGCAGACCGGCTATTGGCTGAATTTTTCAACTCCAATTGTTTTTTTGCACGGTCAACAGCTTCTTTAAGCTCATCAAAATCAAAAGGTTTTAAAATAAAATATGCAGCTGCATTTTGAATGGCAGATATTGCATATTCCTTGTGGGCTGTAATTATAATTACCTCGTAATCAGCATCATTTGTGCTTTTAAGTACTTCAAAACCACTATCAGTACCAACATTGATATCCAAAAACACAAGGTCGGGTTTTTGCTTATTGATACTTTCAATTCCATCTTTTACTGTATGACTTATCTCCACAACTTCAATATCTGAAAACAAATCGCCCAGCATAGAACGTAATAGCCGGGCACTACTTTTTTCATCTTCAATTATAACAGCTTTGTACATAAACGCATTGTTTTGGGGTAGCCAAATTTACAATTTATATGGCACATTAACAACAACGCTTGTTCCGGTTGGAGCCCCGCTTTTATCAAAATGGTCAATATAATTAAACAAATTTTCGTCAACTCGCAGTCCTCTTCTTGATTGTTGCTTGGATAAATGCCTTTGCGTAATGTCAATGCCCATTGACTTGTGATAGTTTTGTTTTTTCATGCGGAGCTGCCCGGCTTTTTTGCGCCCGATGCCATTATCAGTTATTGTACATTGAATATATTTCCGCTCTTTTTTCATCGTCAGGTGCAGGTGCATTTCTGCATCAAGTGGCGCGAGACCGTGTTTTATTGCGTTTTCGATAAAGGGTTGTAAAATCATAGGTGGAATTAAGGTTTTGTCTTCATCTATTTGGGGATCAACTTCAATTTCAAACAAAATTTTATCGTGCAGCCTGGCAGACTCCAACTCAACATATATCTTCAGGAAATCCAGAACATTTGCAACCGAAATGAATTCAAGTTGTGAATATTCAAGGCTCATGCGCATCAGTTTTGCAAAGCGGGAAACGTAATGAAAGGCTTTATGCTTTTCATTATCCATAATATACTCCTGGATCGATGTTAAGGTATTAAAAATAAAGTGGGGGTTGATTTGTGAACGCAAGAGTTCAAGTTCAGTACGCGACAATTTTCCCTCCATTTTAATTCCGCGAATATATTGAAATAAAAGTGTGAAAATTAACAGCATAAGTGCAACTACGACAAACACTTTAAAGGCCATTGTTTGATAGAAAGCAGGAATAACCTGTAAAACCACTCTTATTTGTTTTCGATTTGAGTTATCAGACGGATCATTGGCCCAAAGATTAAAAATATATTCTCCGGGCGACACACTTGTATATGTTGCGTAGGGTTTTGCCCCGGTTGTTTGATGGATGGTTTTATCGTAATTCTCCAGGTAAAATTCATACTCAATATCTCCGGGATTTGTAAAGTCGAGCAACCCAAACTCGAAAGTAAAAAAGTTTTGGTTGTGCTCAAGAGTTATGGTATCGTTTGTAGACAAACTTCGCTTTAGTATTTCATCGAACACTTTAAACTCGTGTATAAAAAGCCTGGCTGGTGATGCTCGGTTTTGAATACTATCGGGATGGAAATACACTAACCCGTCTTTTGTTCCCCAAAACAACCAGCCATCGGAAGTTTGTTCTGTTGCCTTAAAATTAAAATCGTTCGAAATCAATCCGTGGTTAGTTGTATATGAAACGATTCTTCGTTTATCGATATCAAAAAAATCGAGGCCGTTGTTCGTACTAATCCACAAATCATTGTTTATATCTTTCTGAATACCCGATATTACATTAGAAGAAAGCCCGTGCTGAGTTGTAAAGTGTACTGTTTCACGCGTTTCCTTATTAACAAAGTAAAATCCATTCTCTGTTGTGCCCGCAATGAGTATCTCTTTATTTAATTCCAAAATATGCCAGACAGGTACATTACTTTGATTTATAGTATCGTAATATTCGATGTACTCATAAAAAAAATAACTATCCCCTTCTTTTTCAACTTTGTATAGCCCCTCTCCTCCCATCCAGAGTTGCCCGTCGCTATCAGTAAAAAAATCGAGCGTGTTCTGACTTTTATGTATTTCATTAAAAAAAGTATCTATTAAAAACTTATTGTTTTCAAAATTACCTACGAAAACGCATGGATCACAGATACCGCCAATCCAGAGTTTATCTTTATACTCCGTAACCGCCCACAAATCCTGCATAAAAAGTGTATCAGTTGTTTGTATCAGCTTCTTCTTCTCAAAATCAAAAAGTCCAAGGCCAACATTATTGGCTAAGACTAATTTATTGTTTCCCAATTCATAAAATGCATTTAGTACATTATTTTCATTAAACAATTGAATATTTCCTGCAACTTTATCTTCATTGGCTCTAAATAAATTATCAACATCATCATAAACAGCTATTTGCCCTGTATTCTTTCCCCCAATCAACAATTCTTGTTTTTTATTCACAAATACCGATCGAATGTAGTTAAATGGCAATCCCGATTCTTTATCTATATGGTGAAATGGCATGGTTTCTTTTATATGAAAAAGTCCATCGTTCGTACCAATCCAAAAACCGCTATTTGGATCTTTGACGATGGTATTTATTTTTATCTCTTTCTTTCTGTTTTCAAAAATACCACGAACATTAATTCGTTTTTTAAGCTGAAATGTTTCATCATAGACTAAAATCTCATTTTTATTTACCTGATAACAGGTATTATTCTCAAATAAACAATCTAAGTTTTGTTTTTGGGTGATACAGAAAGATTTCCCGGTTTCAACATTGCGAAAACAATATTTTAATCCCTTTTTACAACGCTTCTGATGCACCGAATAAACCTTGTCGTTTATAAACTCCAACTTGCCGTTTTGGATATTCATTTCAATGCTGTCTGAACTCAAAAAACGCTGATATTCAACATCAAACATCATAAAGCGATCTGCGTACAAATAATAAATTGTTTTTGATAAGGGACTATACTCGGTCGAAGCATAATTTGACCAATCCCTGTTGGGGAATTTAAAAAACTCGGCATTTGAAGTGTAAACATTAAAACGATAAACCCCATCATTGGCGTTGCACCAAAGCAAGCTGTCATTCTGCTGAATAATGCTTTTTATAAAATCTTTTCTTTTGTCGGCAGAATGGTTAACAGCAGTTAGGTTAAAGTTTCTCCATTGATTTTTTTCCCGGTCAAACCGTGTTATACCATCGGCTGCCACCCAGATATTTTGGTTATGGTCTTCAATAACCTGGTGAATTACGTGTCCCAAAATATCATTAATGCCAATTACAGAAAATTTATTCCCGTCGTACAAAGCCAATCCGTTCATTGTGGCTACCCACAAATAACCTTTGCTATCGAGGTGTAAATCGGTGATAATATCATTGGGAAGCCCATTGCTGGTAGTAAAACGGTCAAAATTTCCTGTGTTTATCTGGCTTGTACCAATAAATGGCTGCAACAATAAAAAAAAGAGTAAGCCGTATAGAAAAGTTCTGTGCATCAGAGGTAATTTCCAACAAATATATAAATAATAAAGGCGACTGAAAATCAGCCGCCTTTCAAGTTAAAAATATTTTATTTTAAATACGTATCGAGCCATCCGAAAAACTCACGTTGCCATAAAATTGCGTTTTGTGGTTTCAGTACAAAGTGGGTTTCTTCGGGAAAATAGAGCAAGCGGCTTGGTACATCGTTCAGTTGCGCTGCATTGAATGCTTGCAACGATTCTGTGTATGGAATACGGAAATCTTTTCCTCCGGTGATTATCAATATAGGTGTATCCCATTTCTGAACAAATTTGTGTGGTGAGTTTTTGTAAGACCGCTGTGCAATTTTGTTCTTTTTATCCCAATATGCTCCGCCAAAATCATGGTTGGGGAAGAATGTTTCTTCTGTACCGGCGTAGAAACTCTCAAAGTTGAACATTCCACAGTGTGAAATAAAGGCTTTAAAGCGACCTTCATGATGTCCGGCCAAATAGTAAACTGAATATCCGCCATAACTTGCACCAATAGCACCTAAGCGTTCTTCATCTATGAACGGCTCTTTTTTAAGTGCGTCAATGGCAGAGAAATAGTCTTTTATGTTTTGCCCGCTGTAATCTCCGGATATTTGCTCGTTCCACTCTTGTCCGAAAGTTGGCAATCCGCGACGGTTTGGTGCCACAATTATATAATCGTTGGCTGCCATCATCTGAAAGTTCCAGCGATACGAGAAGAAATGGCTAACAGCACTTTGCGGGCCACCCTGACAGTAGAGCAGTGCCGGATACTCCTTGTTTTTATCGAATTTTGGCGGATAAATTACCCAAACCAACATCTTTTTGCCATCGGTTGTTTCCACCCACCGCTCTTCTGATTTGCCCATGGTGATGTGATCGTAAATATGCTTATTCACGTGGGTTAATGCGGTTTCTTTTCCATCAGCCTCATTTACAACAAACAATTCTGAAGCACGGCTGTGTTTCATTTTATTGCCCAAGAGTTTTTCGCCATTTAGCGCAAAACCTGTAAAGTTATGGTGCCCATTAGTTATTTGCGTAATTTTTTGGGAAGCGACTTCCATTTTATAGAGCTGGTAGGTAGCATGAATTCCGCTAATGAAATAAATAAATTTATCGTCTGGCGACCATTGCAGGCCGGATACATTCTGGTCAAATTCTTTTGTCAGATATTCGCGTGTACCTTTTTGTGTGTCATAAACGAAAAGCCTGTCTTTATCTGACTCATATCCGGGCGTTTTCATACTTTGATATGCAATATATCGTCCGTCGTTCGAGTAAGAAGGGTACTTGTCATATCCTTCGTTTTCATCTGTAATATTTTTGGTTTCGCCGGTTTCTGTGTTATAAAGAAAGATGTCTGAGTTTGTAGACACGGCATATTCTTTACCTGTAAGTTTCTTGCAGGTGTATGCTATGGTTTTGCTATCGGGCGACCAGGTCATTTCTGAATAATCAAAATAGGGCGACAAAGGCGCATCCCAGGGCTCACCTATCATAATGTCGGTTCCGTTGGAAACCACGCCGTTACCAATTCCTGCAAAGAATATGTGGCTGAATTTATCATCGTTCCAGTGATTCCAATGGCGATACATTAAATCATCGGCTGCTAATGCATTGGCCTTGGGCAAGTCCGGATATTTGTCGGATAAATCTTTAACTACCTTAACCTCTTTGGTATACAAAATTTTATTACCATCGGGGCTTAATTCAAAACTATTGATTCCGCCTTCAATGTCCGTAATTTGTTTAACACTTCCATTTTTAAATGTTGCTTTGTACACCTGAGCACTGCCTTCATGCGTACTGATAAATGCAAAATGCTCATTATCAACCCAGCGTTGGTTAAATTGAGAGCCGTCTAATTTAAGTAGCTCTTTGGAATCTCCTCCGCTGAACGGGATAGTGTAAATTCGTGTTTTGCTTTTATTTGTAGGCACATCGTAAACAGATATTCCAAACAAAACGTTTTTTCCGTCGGGCGACAATTGAGGATCGCTTAATCTTCGGAATTTCCAAAGTATTTCAGGCGTTAATACACCGCCATCTTTTTCGGCTTGTGTAAGTTCAATATTAAACTTCGGAGCAGGTTCATTGGTCTTTTTTGTATCTCCTACATTTTGATTGCATGCCCACATTACAACCAGGGCAATTAACATTATTGGGACTATTTTCTTCATATTGAATCGTTTTATGTGAATTTGATAATCATCTTGCAACTACCTGTTTTTATTATGTTCTTCGCTTAATCGCGACAAGGCCTTGTAGGCTTCATCGAAATCGGGGTTAACGCGTAAGCACATTTCATAATTTGACATAGCTTTTTGCGGTTCATTCAACATTTCATAACTCTTCCCCATTCGAAAAAAAGCCCGATAATCTTCCGGATAATAATTCACCACTTTTTGATAATATCCGATCGCGCTTTCGGGGTTGCTCTTAAAATTCTCGAGCACATATCCCATATTGAACAAAAAGTGCTGGAGTGTGCTATCTATTTCATTCAAACCTCTTTCATACAAATCTATAGCTTTATCATACTTGCCATTATTCTGATAGTACATAGCCAAATTATAAATTGCTTCGGGATTTTTGGGCTGCGCGTTAATTGCGTTCAAATAGTGATCAATGGCTATTTCTTTTCCCTGGCGCGCATTAATTAAACCCAACATAACGTGAGCATCATAATAGTCCGGATCGTACTTTAACGCCTGATAAAGTTCTTCTTTGGCCCGGTCTATTTTCCCGATTTCCTGGAAAATAATACTGCTCAACATGTACAGATCAGGATTTCTGGGTTCGATACGAGAGGCCAGAATTAATTTTGTACGCGCCTCCTTATAATCATCAACGGCCATATAAATGTTAGCCAAACGAATCATTACCTCAACATTTTCCGGAAACCTTTTATTGGCACTTTCAAGAATATCTTTTGATATACCCGACTCGCCTCGTCGCAATTCTATCTCAGCCAGTTCAAGATAATATGTAACTTCATCTTTATTGAGCTTTTTGGCAACTTCCAAATCGCGTACGGCTTTTTGGATGTCGCCATTTGCAATATGCAGCATTGAACGTTGGTAAAATAAAGTGTCTGATTTTGGCGTTTTCCGAATGGCTTTCGACAAACTATCTATTCGAAGCTGGATCGTATCTTTCACCTCTTTCTTTTCACTATTCGTGTTGTTTTTCTGGTCAGCAGAATTGCAGGCAAGCAATCCCACAACCAAAGAAAAAACGATAAAAATTCTCAATGTCATAAAATTATAATTCAAACCACATAAACTTAATATAGAAATGATTGTGCATTTATAATAAATTCACATTTTGCACAACCTGATATTTCCAGCAATCCACTTATTCTTTAGGCGCGTTTAACACATCAATAATCTTACCCTGCAATTCGTCAGCCAATTCCGGATTATCAATTACTACTTGCTTTACGGCTTCTCGTCCCTGGCCTAGTTTTGTGTCGCCGTAGCTGAACCACGAACCGGCTTTTTTTATGATGCCGCAATCTACACCCAAATCAATTATTTCTCCTGCTTTAGAGATTCCTATTCCATACATTATATCGAATTCAGCTTTGCGAAATGGAGGAGCTACTTTATTTTTGACAATTTTTGCCCGTGTGCGGCTTCCAACAATATCATCGCCATCTTTTATAGTGCTAATTTTCCGAATATCAACCCGAACTGATGAGTAAAACTTAAGTGCGTTTCCGCCGGTGGTTGTTTCGGGATTTCCGAACATAACTCCAATTTTCTCACGGAGTTGGTTGATAAAAATACAAGTTGTATGGGTTCTGCTAATATTGGCGGTTAGTTTCCTTAGTGCCTGCGACATAAGTCGTGCCTGCAATCCCATTTTGGAATCACCCATTTCGCCTTCAATTTCTGCCTTGGGAGTTAGTGCAGCAACCGAGTCTATCACAAGAATATCGATAGCTCCTGAGCGTATCAGGCTGTCTGCGATTTCCAAAGATTGCTCTCCGTTATCAGGTTGCGAAATATACAGGTTTTCAACATCTACACCGAGTTTTTCAGCGTAAAAGCGATCAAAAGCATGCTCTGCATCGATAAAAGCAGCGATTCCGCCTTTTTTCTGGGCTTCGGCAATTGCGTGTATGGCCAATGTTGTTTTTCCTGAAGATTCCGGCCCGTAAATTTCTATAACCCGGCCTCGTGGAAATCCGCCTACACCCAAAGCAAAATCAAGGTTTATACTCCCTGTGGATATTGATGGGATATCTTCTATGGCACGGTCGCCCATTTTCATTATGGTACCTTTGCCGTAATTTTTTTCGATTTTATCAAGTGTTGCCTGTAGTGCTTTTTTCTTTTCTGCACTAATGTCTGTTTC